>DASVVD010000033.1:0-1899 GCA_036386715.1 Pseudoduganella sp. | reverse complement strand
GCGATTACCTGTACCTGCGGGCGGAACTGGGGCAAGGCAATGCGGCCTGGTACCTGTCCACCTTCGCCGGCATGGCCGACGGCGGCGCGGTCACCACGCTGTCGAAGACATGGCAACTGCCCGGGCACCTGACCCTGCGCGGCGACGTGAGCGTGTCCACGGGCCATGCGGGCAGCGAATTCGGGCTCACGCCCTGGCGGCACCAGGCCAAGCTGGTGCTCCTGCAGACATTCTGACGAGGCTTGTGATGCATGACGACCCCTTGCCTGCGCCGCCGCTGCCGATCGATCCGCACGGCCTGCCGGTGCAGGATGCGGTGGCGATCTACCTGATGGCACTGCAGCAGCCGGCAAGCGCGGCGCAGGCCGCCGGGACCGCTGCCTGGCTGCCCCTGCTCGCCGCCGTGGAACAGGCACGCTGGCGTGCGATAGGTTCGAAGGAACGCCGCTGGCAATACCTGCAAAGCCGGGTGCTGCAGCGCCTGGTGCTTGGCGTCTATGCGGACGACGACCCGCGCGCGCTGGCGTTCACGCACGACCGGTGGGGGCGCCAGGCCCTGGCCGGCCACGGCCACCTGCACTTCGCCCTGTCGCACTGCGCTTCCCACGTGGCGCTGGCGATCGGCAGCGACCCGGTGCTGGGGGTGGCCGTGGAGGCGGTGGCGCCGGTGCGCCCCGGCTTCCTGCGCATCGCCCATCGGTGCTTCCACCAGGCCGACCTCGCACAGGTGCTCGACTATCCGGAACAGCGCCGCTACAGCCACTTCCTGGAATTGTGGACGCTGAAGGCGGCCTACCTGAACGCCGTGGGGCCGGGCATGCGCAAGCCGATCGCCGAATGCGGCTTCGTGCGCACGGCGCAGGGGCTGATCCTGGCACAGGACCGGGCGCCGGTGCCGGACCTTGCCTTACCGGACGCGTTCATCGCCCAGCGCCGCATGCGCGGCTGCCAGCTGGCCCTGGCGTATCGCCGCGACCGCCCGGTGCGGTTCCGCTACCTGAACGGCGATGGCGCCTTGCGCTGGCCTGCCGCGGGCTGACGCATGCCGATACCGTTGTCAGGCAGGCAAATCGATCAGGCCGAGGCGGATCGCCTTGATGACCACATCGTTGCGGCGGCTCACGCCAAACTTGTTGCGCAGGTTGGCGATGTGGAAATTCACACCCGCTTCCGAAATGGCCAGGATGCGACCGATTTCCCAGGCGGTTTTTCCCGCGCACATCCAGCGCAGGCAATCCATCTCGCGTGCCGTCAGCACCGGCACATCCTCGGCCGGCGTGGCAGCCGCATGCACATGCTGGTGCAGGGAATCGAACGCCACGTCGCGCAGCAGGGACAGGCCACCCAGGCTCCGGTTCAGGTCATTCAGGAATGCCGGCCCCGGGATTTCATCGCGCACGCAGGTCAGCATGCCGACTTCGCCATCCACGCCCCGGATCGGCAGCGTGACGCCCACCTTCAGGCCGAACGCGCAGGCCTCCTCGTACAGGGCCTGCTGCTCGGGTGTCCTGAACGACTGCGGCACCCAGACGAAAGGGGCATTCGACCTGAAACAGTATTCCACGGTGGGGTCGGCGGTGCGCAGGTTGTTACGGTCGTAGTGATCGCGCCACCGGCCCGGGTAATTGCTGCGCAGGTACACGTCAGCCGGATTCGCCTTCGGCCGGGGCATGACGGCAAACAGCACATGGTCGAAACCGAGTCCCTTTGCCGCCGACTGGAGGCGTTGCACGGCGTCCGGTTCGTCGGCCGCGTTCATCAAGGCTTCGAATGGCGAAAAAGATGGCGAAAAAAAATCCGGCACCCTGCCGGCACTGCCCAGCACCTCATCCATGCATCGCGCCCATGTGCAGAGTAATCAGAGACCGCTTCCTGTACTGCTTACTGTATTGCTTACTG
>DASVVD010000032.1:0-5416 GCA_036386715.1 Pseudoduganella sp. | reverse complement strand
GGTTCTGCGAGCCGTCATCGAGTTCGATGTCGAACACGAACGATTCCAGCAGTTCGTATTTCAGCAGCGCGTCGACGAAGCCGGCGTTGCTCTGGAAGCCTTCGTGGATGGTGTACAGGATCGAGTTCACCCGCTCCAGGTATTCGGTGATGCCGCCATGCGGCAGGAACGCCGCCTCGCCTTCGTTACTGCCGTCCGCTGCATGCCTTACGCGCGGGCTGTCCAGGTCCACGTGCACCAGCATCTCTTCGCCGTTGCGGCCGATCAGGAACGGCTGGCGCTCGATCATCAGCGGGATCTCCGGCGCGTCCCAGCCGTCTTCCTTCAGGAACAGGTTTTCGCCGGCCTGGAAGCCGAACAGCACCACCGGTTCGAACGTGCGGCCGTCTTCCCCCTTGCGGAACACGATCGGGTAGTGCGCCTGCAGGGTGCGGAATTCGGCGGGGAACGTGGCGACGAACATCACTTCGTCGCCGAAGCCGGCGCCATGGCGGGTGATGACCTTCAGGTCCTTGTGCTGGACGTTGTTCAGTAAAACGTGGTTCGGCATGCTTGTCTCGTTGTTTTAGATTTTTGGTAAGCCGTGAAGGCGGATATGGTCGAGCAGTTCGCGGTTCGACGGCAGCGCGCGCAGCATCCTGCGCGTGAGCTCGGCCGCTTCGCGAAAGTACCCGTCGGCGCTGCTGGCAGTATTGACGGCATTGGCGGCGTTGTCATGGCCAGCCCGCCGCGTGCCGCGTTCGCCAGGCGCAAAGCCCATCCCGTACAGCACATACTGCCAGCTGGCCGACGGGAAGACTTCTTCGATACGGTTGAAATCGAGCCTCGATGGCGGCCGGTGGCGCCACAGCGCCAGCAGTTCCTGCAGCCGCGCGGGAACGGTTTCGGCGCGACGGTTGTCGTGCCAGTAGTCCGAATCCTTGCGGGCGCTGAGCACGTAGTGCAGTTTCAGGAACTCGATCACGCGCTCCCAGCGGTACGTGAACGTCTCGTTGAAGCGGCGCGCCACGATCTCCATCGTTTCGCGCGTGGCCGGCAGGTCGTCGCTCACCATCGCCGCCGACATTTCCACCAGCGCCAGCGCGGAAGCTTCCAGCGGCTCGATGAAGCCGGCCGACAGGCCGATCGCCACCACGTTGCGGTGCCAGAACTCCTGCCGGTAGCCGGGTTCGAACGTCAGCTTGCGGGGCGGCGGCATGTCCGCAGTGACTCCCGTTGCCGCGACATAGGCCCGCAGGTCCGCCTCGGCCTGCTCATCGCTGGTATGGGCGCTGGAGTAAACGTGGCCGATGCCGCGCCGCGTGGGCAGGCCGATATCCCAGATCCAGCCGGCGCGCTGCGCGGTCGACGTGGTCTGCGAGGCGATCGGGCTGTCCACCCGCTCGTACGGCACCTGCACGGCCAGCGCGCTGTCGTTGAACAGCACATCCTTCCGGGGCAGCAGCGGCACGCCGTAGTGCTGCCCCAGCAGCAGCGACTGCATGCCCGTGCAGTCGATGAACAGGTCGCCTGCGAGGGCGCCATGTTCCTTTGTCTGCAACGAGGCGATATCGCCGTTTTCGCTGCTGTCGACCGCCGTGACATGGTCCGGCACGTAGCGCACGCCCAGCTTTTCCAGGCAATGCCTGCGCAGGAAGACGCCGAACTTGCCGGCATCGAGGTGGTAGCCATAATTGGCCACCGCGGCGAATTCCGGCGTGGCCGGCTGCTTCGGCGCGCGGCCGTTGACGCACAGATGCGGCTGGAAACTCACCAGGTCGGCGAATGGCACACCGGGATACGCATGCTGCCATTGTTCCACGAGGTCGGCCTCGCCGAAGCCCTGCGGCAGCACGAACGGGTGGAAGTAATAGTCCTCGCCGCCGCTGCGCCAGCCATTGAACCGGGACCCCTGCTTGAACGCCGCGTCGCACTCGCGGAAGAACGCCGATTCGGACACGCCGATGCGGTGCAGCGTGTCGCGCATCGACGGCCAGGTGCCCTCGCCGACACCGATCGGCGCCACGTCGGGCGACTCGACCAGCGTGACCTCCAGCGAGGGATGGCCGGCCGCGATGACGCCGGCGGTCAGCCAGCCGGCCGACCCGCCGCCGACGATGACCACATGCTTGATCGGCTTGGACATAAGTTTCTTTATGCAAAGGTGGCAATTAGTCTAACCGAAAAACCAACCCGGAAAGTGGAAAAAGGCATGGTGCCGCAACGCGGAACCATGCCAGCCCCTCATTTATGAAAACGATTGTCAAAACTTGTAGCGCAGACCCAACATGTAGCGCGGCCCGGCCTGCGTGGCATTGGCCAGGATACGGTCGTTGCGGCCGTGCTGGCGCGTCGTCTCGTTCGTCAGGTTGATGCCCTCGAACTGCAGCGACAGCTGCTGCGTGATCGCATAACCGATCGACAGGTCGAACTGGCCGTATGCCTCGGTATAGACCGGGTTCGGGCCCGCCGCATCGAACGTGGACGCCAGGAATTCGTCCCGCCAGTTATACGCGGCGCGGATATTCCACCTGTCATCCTCGTAGATCCCCACCAGGTTGGCCGAATCCGACAGCCCCACCAGCGCGAACTGCTCGCCGATACCGGCGTTGTTGAAGCCCAGGCCCGAATCGACGTAGGTGTAGTTGGCCGACACGCCGAAGCCGCTGTTGCCGAACATGTGCTGGACATTGACTTCCATGCCCTTCAGGCTGGCCTTCTTCTGGTTCGAGAAGGAGGTGATCCGGAAGTTCGCCACCGGATCGCCCGGCTGGCCGACGATCACGCCGGTAGCGTTGCCCGACGAGTCATTCGGGCCGGGCGTGACGCCCGGTGCGGTCGGATGGGTGCGGAAGATGTAGTTGCGGATACAGGTGGTGTCCGCCGTCGTGCAGCCATTGGCCAGCGCCTCGTTCCACAGTGCGCCGCCGACCGGCGTGTGCAGGTTGAACGGCGTGGCGTCGACCTGCGACTGGCCCGCGTAATTGTCCAGGTTCTTCTTGAAGAAGCCCACGGCGAAGAAGTTCTGCTTGCCGTAGTACCACTCGTACGACAGGTCCAGGTTCTTCGATTCCACCGGTTTCAGGGCCGGATTGCCCGCGGTACCCGTGCCGCCTTCCACGCGCGCCAGGTTGTTCAGCACGGTGCCGCCCTGGATCTGGTCATAGCGGGGCCGGCCGATCGTTTCGCCATACGACACGCGCAGCTTCATGTCCTCGCGCAGCTCGATCTCGGTATCGACGCTCGGCAGCAGGTGGTGGTACTTGCCGGTCAGCACGGTGAAATCGCGGTCGCCGAACGTGACCGGGAATTCGTTCTGCGCTGTCCATGTAATGCCGTTGGCGGTCTGCACCAGCGCGCTCGAGACGACGTCCGTCTTTTCGTAGCGCACGCCGATGGCCGTGCGGACCGGCAGCGCGGTAGGCCAGTCGGTATTGAACTGCAGGTACAGCGCCTTGGTTTTTTCCTCGGTGCGCTGGTCCGTGTCCCAGGTGTTCTTCACCGAATACAGGTCGGGCCGGCCGGAGGCGGCGATCGCCAGGTCGCGCACCTGGCCGAAGTCGAACGTATAGAAGTTGTTGAACAGGTTCGGGTTGCCGGAACCGCTGATCTTGTCGAAGTAGCCGCGCACGGTTTCCGGGTGCCATGTGCTGCCCGGGTAATCGGCCGGGCTGGTCGCCCCGCCCCAGGTATCGCGCTGCATGGTGGAGAACGCCGAGCGGTTTTCGACCTTGGTGGCGGACAGGCCGAAGTTCAGCTGCGAGTTGTCGGTCACCTTCAGGCGGCCCTTGAACTGTGCCTGGTCGATGTCGCCCTTCATGTAGCCATTGCGGAATGCCGAACCGGTGACCTGCTGCGGCGCGCGGTTGAAGTCGGCGCCCCGGATCGACAGGACCGGGAAATCCTGGCTGAAATCGGCCGTGGTGTCGCCACGGCTGAACGACGACGTGCCGATCACGTTGTCCGAACCCCACGGGCTGTCGGCCTGTGATTCGGCGGTGGAACTGTGCACGTCGAACTCCAGCCGCAGGTCATTGTTGACCTTCCACAGCGCGTTGAAGCCGATCGACTTGTTTTCGCTGACAGTGGCGAAGTCGGCACCGCCCATTGCGATGTCGCTGTTGGCGGCCGGGAGGAATTCCGTATAGACCAGGGGACCGGCAGCCGGGCCGCCGGTCCAGCTCGAGGCGGATGGGCCGAAGTTGAACCATGCCGACAAATCCTGGCGGCGGGTATGGATCTTGTTCTGCGAGTAGGTGTAGTCCAGCGTGGTGGTGATGTCCTTGCGCGGCGCGAACTGGAACGTCAATTGCCCGTTGGTGCGCTCGCGCTGCACGCCGGAGAACCCGTAGTTCAGGTTTTGCGGCAGCGAATAGACGTCGGTCGGGCCAGGGCGGTTGGTAATGTTCGCGGAACCCGGTGCGCCCGGCTGGGGAATCGGGTTGCCCACCGTGGCGCTGCCCAGGTATGGGCCCTTCCAGCCGCTCGACACGGAAGCCGTGTTGTAGCCCAGGTTGCGCTCCTGGTAGCTGCCGGTCACCGCGACGCCGAACATGTTGTCGTTCCAGGTGTTGCTGTAGATGCCCGACACTTCCGGCGTGACGCGGTCGCCCGATTTCACGTCGCCCGGCAGGTTCGACGACGACTTGTCGTAGACGCCTTTCACACCGATCGAGGCCTGCAGGCCCGGGCGGTCCAGGGGGCGCGCCGTCATCACGTTCAGCGTGGCACCGATGCCGCCGGTGGGCGTTTCGGCGCGGCTGGTCTTGTAGACCTGGATCTGCGACACCGCCTCCGAGGCCAGGTTGGCGAAGTCGAAGGCGCGGCCATTCAGGTCGCCCAGGTTCGAGGTCGGCATCTGGCGGCCGTTCAGCAGCACCATGTTGAAGTCCGGGCCCACGCCGCGCACGGTCACTTTCGAGCCCTCGCCGATCGAGCGGTCGATCGACACGCCGGAAATGCGCTGCAGCGACTCGGCCAGGTTGGTGTCCGGGAACTTGCCGATATCCTCGGCCACGATGCCGTCGACGATGCCGTCGGAATTGCGCTTCAGGTTCAGCGACGACTGCATCGACGCGCGGATGCCGGTCACCACGACCGACTGCACCGGCTGCGACGACGACAGGTCCGCCCCTTGCGACTGCGCCGGGTCCTGCGCCTGCGCCTGCGCCAGTGCCGGCAGCGCCACGGCCGCGCAGGCGCCGGATACGGCCAGGGCGATCAGTTTCTGTTTTGCCTTCGGATATTGCATGTGGTCTCCTGTATTTCTTATGAGTTCTTATGAGTTCTCCACCCGGCCGGCCTGGCGCAAGCGGCTGCATCGGTGTGTTGTCCGGCTGTCCGGTCATCAGTGGAAACGTTTCCATTCGATGGGGTAATGGTAGGTTGGTCTTTCTTCCTTGTCAATCGGAACAGGTTTGTCGGCGGCGGCTGTTGT
>DASVVD010000031.1:0-2779 GCA_036386715.1 Pseudoduganella sp. | reverse complement strand
CTCGACCTGCTTCTCGCGCAGCATGGCGGCATGGATCATCTCGCAGATCACCACGTCCACCGGCTCCGGCGGCAGGTACTCGAAGGCATCGGCATGGATCACTTCGACCTTGTCGCCACCGCGGTTCATCGCCAGGAAGCGGCGCGCTTCGGCCACCATGTCGGGATTGAAGTCGACGCAATAGACCTTGGCGGCCCGCTGCGCCGCGAAGAACGACAGCGCGCCGGTGCCGCCGCCGAGTTCCAGCACCTTCATGCCGGGCCGGACCACGTGCGCGATCGCCGCGCGGAAGCTGTGCATGCGGTTGCTATCCATCAGCATGTTGTGATGGTAGTGAACCGGGATGAATTGCCCCAGATAGCAGCTTTCGAGCTCGCGTTCGGACAGCATGGTTTTCCCTTCTCGTGGCGACAACGCCATTATGCGCAACGCGTCGCTGGCATGAAACGCCGAGGTTGGCGGGAAAATGCCGTCAGTTCCGGGATTCGGTCCGCGGCTGGCCTGACCGGGGCGCTCAGCGCCCCATGACCTGTTCGGCCTGGTGATGCCGGATCGCCTTGGCGATCCACGGCTTGTCGGCGCGCTCGGCGAATTCGGCCGCGTCACTGTGGAAGCCGGCATCGCGCAGGCTGGCATCGGCGCCTTCCTCCAGCAGCAGCTTGACGGCGCCTTCCTGCCCTTCGCGGGCGGCCAGCATCAGCGGCGTGACCTTGGTCGGCGATTCGGCGTCGATGTAGGCATGGTGCTCGAGCAGCACGCGCATGATGTCGAGCGCGCCGGTCGAGGCGGCATAGTGCAGCGCGGTCCAGCCGGGGCGGTTGACCTGGGCGCCCCTGACCAGCAGCGCCTTCACGGCCGGCATGTTGTTCTTGAACGCGGCCATCATCAGCGCCGTGTTGCCATTGCCGGCCTGCCGCTCGAGCTCGATCTTCGGCTGTGCCAGCAGCAGGTTGAACACGTCCATCGCATCGTTGCGCAGCGCCACGATCAGGCCGGTCTCGCCCCGTTGCGGCTCGCGCATGTTCGGGTCGAGCCCGCGGGCCAGCAGCGGCTTGATGCGGCCGGCGTCGTTGACCTGGGCGGCGCGGAAAAACGACACGGCGGCGTCGGACTGCGCCAGGGCGGGCGCCGGCGCCAGTACGGAAGCAACCGCCATCGCCGCCACGCCCAGCCGCATGGCAGAGCGCACCTGCATCCGGCTGTGTAGGCGACCCTGCAGCTGGCGCAGCCGTTTTGCCAGGCCCCGCAGCGACAGGCGCATCAGGCGCTCGCCGCCGAGAACAGCCTGAAGAAATTGGCGCTGGTGGCAGCCGCCACCTCTTCGACCGATACGCCTTTCAGTTTTGCGATGAACTCGGCCACGTGCGCCACGTAGCCCGGTTCGTTGACCCTGCCGCGATACGGCACCGGCGCCAGGTACGGCGAATCGGTCTCGATCAGCATCTGCTCGAGCGGCACCTCCAGCGCCACGGCCTGCAGGTCCTTCGCGCTCTTGAAGGTGACGATGCCGGAGAACGAGATATAGAAGCCCATCGCCATCGAGGCGCGGGCCACTTCCAGCGATTCGGTGAAGCAGTGCATCACGCCGGCGACGCCGCCGCTGTCCGTGCCGGCGCCTTCTTCGCGCATGATGCGGATGGTGTCCTCGCTGGCCGAACGCGTGTGGATGATCAGCGGCTTTTGCGCCGCGCGGCTGGCGCGGATATGCGTGCGGAAGCGCTCGCGCTGCCATTCGAGGTCGCCCTCGAGGCGGTAGTAATCGAGGCCGGTCTCGCCGATGGCAACCACCTTCGGGTGGCGCGCCAGGTCGACGAGCTGCTCGACACTGGGCTCCGGCGTATCTTCGTAATCGGGGTGCACCCCCACCGAGGCGTAGAAATTCGCATACTGCTCGGCCAGCGCGAGCACGCGGGGAAAGTCCGGCAGGTCGACGGAGACGCACAGCGCGTGCGTGACCTGGTTCTCCGCCATCTTGGCGCGGATCTCCGGCATGCGAGCCGCCAGCTCGGGAAAGTCAATGTGGCAATGTGAATCGATAAACATGGGTCGATTGTAGCCGACGCCACGAAAAATTGCCCGGGCAGCCGGAACATTTCCCAAATCCGGGGTCAGACCCCGAATTTTGGAAACATTGCCTGAAAATGGGGTCTGACCCCGGTTCTCGGAAACATTGCTTAAAAACGGGGTCAGACCCCGATTTTGGGAAACATTGCCGGTTCAGGCCACCCGCTTGCCCAGGATGATCAGGTCGCGTTCCACGCCATCGAGGTTGGCCACGCGGGGAAAATGGGCCCATTCGTCGAAACCGAACTTGCGGAACAGCGCGAGGCTGGCGTCGTTGTGGCCGAAGATGAAGCCGAGCACGGTGTGCACGCTGATCCGCGGGGCGAAGGCAATCGCCTCGGTCAGGGCGTACTTGCCGATGCCCTTGCCGCGCCAGGCCTCGGCGATGTAGATCGACACCTCGGCGGTGCCGGAGTATGCCGGCCGGCCGTAGAAGTTGGAGTACGAGATCCAGCCGAGGATCTCCGGCTGCGCCGAGCTATCGTCGGCCCGTTCGATGACCCACAGCGGGCGGCGCTCCGGCTGGTGGTCGTGGAACCAGGGCAGCCGCGAGTCGACGGAGACCGGTTCCGTGTCGGCGGTGACTTCGCGCGAGGCGATGGTGCTGTTGTAGATGGCGACGATGGTCGGCAGGTCGTCAAGCGTGGCGATGCGGTGGCGGAAAGACATGGGCTGGTGAACGTGGAATGTTGCGGTTGAAAGAACGTGGTGAATC
>DASVVD010000030.1:0-6485 GCA_036386715.1 Pseudoduganella sp. | reverse complement strand
TGCAGGCCGTTGGCCTGGCCGCGGCGACGGCACGGGCAGCCGGCACAGTGCGGACATGCCCGTTCAACTGCGCAGTCGTCAGCAGGTGCCGGTAGCCTGCTTGCGCGGTGGCACGACTGTCGATGCATCCGGCCTGCCGCGGTCGGAGAAACTGTTACGTATCGCTTTCTGCAAGGGCGTTACAAAGCGTTCCTGGACAACCAGGCATACCGCGATCAACAGGATCAGGTACAGCGGAAACAGGAAAATTGTCTGCTCGGCCTCGCGCGCTGCTGTCAGCACCGAGGTGAAGCCGCCAGACGTGGATGCCCATACCTGAATGACCTGCTCGGCCTTGCGGAACAGGATAAAGAGCGGAACGTGCAACAGGAACAGCGGCAGGGAAGCTGCGCCCAGGCGATCACCCCAGAAGCGGATTTTGCTATGCGGTAGCCATTTGGTGGAAATGCAGAGCCAGATGATCGCCAGGCTGGCCGGGAAATATAGGCCATTCTGGATGATGTGCAGATCGATGCCCCGATGATGCAGGACCGTGGCAAGTAGCACCGTGGCGATAATCAGCACACTCGCAGAGATCCGCTGCCATGTGCTGGCGAATTTCGGACCCCGGGCAAAAATGACGCATAGAACGATTCCTGCGAGAAACAATGGCAGGCGAATAATCGGATTCCTGTGCAGCAGGCCGACGGTGAACACATCTGTCCGGTGTAACAGATCGGCAACCGCACCAGGCAGCATGAACAGTATGCAGAGCAGTACCAGGGCGATCTTCGGGGCTTTCATCCGATAGATCTTCGCTGCGGCGGCCGGAAACAGCAGGTAATAAAAACCGAGTGCCGACAGCGACCACGATGGACCATTGAAAACCATATAGAACGGATTCCATGCGTTCAGCAGGGTGAAACCCATGAACAGGGCAAGCGCCACTTCCCATTGCCCAAGCATGCGGGTTTGAACATTCATCATATCGACAACGACCGGAATGCCACCGCGGGTGAAGAGCGTGACGGCAACCGGGCTCAGGGCAAGCAGCAGTCCGACGATATGCAAGGGATACAGCGTGGAAAAACGCGCGATAACAAAGTTGCGCCGGTTGATCGCGCGACCGTTTTTCATCACGACATAGGCATGCGTCAGCAGGAAGCCGGATAGAACAAAGAAAACGCTGGTGGCCATATTCCCCAGGCTCAAGACGGAAGTCACCCAGCTGTTTTCAATCGAGGGATAATAGATCCGCAGGGTGTGAAACAGCACCAGGTAGGCCGCCAGCACGAAGCGTAGCCAGTTCAGTGCCCAGAAACCCTTTTCCTTTACAGCGGGAGCCGAAAATTCAATAACGTTGATTCCGGATCGCGAATTTTCTATTTTCATTTCACTCGTGTTTTGTAAGACGACCTGCATTGCCGGGACAAGGCCTGGCAATGCCGGTGTAATGCCTGCAAGGCCCGGATAACGGACGCGGACAGTTTGGTTGCATGTGGCTACTGGCCTGATGCCGGCCTAATAGGGTTTGGTTCAGGTAAGATCGCGCCCAAGGAGCCCGGATCCCGATACTTGCACTGGCTGGCAACAACCGACTCGTAGAGGGGTGCCCGGGCATGCCCGTGAAAACGCAGCTGTCATGAATGCAGGGGGCAATGGAATTTGCCTGGAATACCAGCCTGCCTTGCCGCAGGCCCATCGAGGATGGATGCGCTGTAACGCGTGACAGTGAACGACTAAACCTGCTATTGTTGTTATTTTAACCTCATGCGGACTGCTTTGTATACATTGCAGTGGCGCCTTGGTGCGCTTTCATTCCCGCCACGCTGGTTCTTTACTGCGCTGAGTGCGGCTCTACCGTCGGCATGCAGGAAGGCCGTCGGGTTTCCTGAAGAAAACTGCGGCTTCCTGCTCGTGCCTGGTACGGCCGGCTCCGACCCGATTGACGCATGCACTGTCGGCACTCCCTGGAAGGTGCAGGGAACGCGCGCCGGCCAAGGGTCCGCAACCAATCTCGACCAGGAACCGGCCGATGACGATCAGGCCCGTGCCCGGGTACGGCGGCGCGCTGCGAAGCCAACAAGGGCAAGGCCCACGCCCAGCATTGCATAGTGATCCGCTTCCGGAACAGCCGACACGCCAAAGCTGTAGCTGACACTGTTGAGCCCCGCCGCGGCCATGCCCAGCCCCGTGACACTGGCGGCGCCGCGGAAGGTGCCATCGACGGCGATGGCGGAGTGCGATGTCAAGGGCGTGCCGACCTGCAGCGGGATAGTGCCCGAATCGGAGCCGTTCGAATACAGCTCATAATAGAAATACGCCCATTCCACACTGCCGCCGATCTCTTCACTGCCGGTAAATGTGCCGTTGGCGAACGAACCGCTGGTATAGACATTTTGCAGGTCGTAGGTGCCGAAGCCGCTGCTGCCGGTGGACTGCGTCGTGGCGGAAGCGGTCGAAGCGATATCGTTGTTCAGTTGATACCCGGCGTGGGCCACGGCGATCAGGCTCTGGGCGAAGGTGCGCGTGAAATCCACGCTGGCGGTAAAGACGGGCCCCTGGTAGGGATCGGCTGCGCCTTCGGTCACATCCGCACGCTGGTACACGCCGCCGGGGCTGACGGTAATGGAATTGCCGTTGACCGAGGCACCCAGGGTCCAGAAGTCGGCATCGTAGTAAAAATCGACATTGGTGCCACTGACCTTGACGAAATCGGCTGCCTGGGCCGTGCCGGCGGCCAATGCAAGTGCCGTAATAATGCAACGAGATAAGTAATGTTTCATTTTGATCCCCTTGATATGTTCAGGGCTGTGGCAAACGCCACCCCTGTGGCCATTAACATAACAGGAAGTTAACAAAAAAATGTAATTAAAACAGCCTTTCCATGGCCACTATCGTCTTGGCCGCCACAAAGCCGAAGGCCTTCTAACGGGTATGGCGAATAAACCATGGCATTGGTGGAAAGTGCCGTGCCGGATGCCAATGTCCATGCCGGTAACAGCACTGCGGACCAGGCCGCACGGCTGTGTGCCGTCTGCCCCGCCGGACCAGGGAGCGACCCGCATGCTGCCGGTTCCAGGATTTAGACGCGCAGCCTATCAATCGTCCAGCAAAATCATATTGGCTGGACTGTCGCCCCTCGTGCATAGTTAAATTCAACATCAACATTGTCACGTGGCGGTCCATGTCCATCCAGGTACTTCTCATCGACAGCGATCCAGCCGTGCAGCAGGTACTCGGCCATAACCTGCGGCAGGCCGGCTACGCCGTGCAAAGTACCGCCGATGCCGAAAGTGCGCTGGTGCTGATCGAGGAGACCATTCCCGACATGGTGCTGCTCGAGTGGGACCTGCCAGGCCAGTCCGGCCTGTCACTGATCCGCCGGCTGCGCGCCCGCACCCGGACGGCCGGCCTGCCGCTGATCATGGTCGCACTGCGCGCCGCCGAGCAGGACAAGGTGCTCGCGCTCGAGGCCGGGGCAGACGATTACCTGACCAAGCCTTTCGGGCCGCGTGAAATGCTGGCACGAATCAACGCGGTACTTCGCCGGCGTTCCCCGGCGCAGCCGGCAGCCGGCTTGCGCATCGACCCCGGCACCCAGCGCGTGATGGCCGGCAGCCGGCAGATCATGCTGGGTCGCGTCGAGTTTCGCCTGCTCAATTACCTGATGCAGCATCCGCAACGCGTGCATACGCGCTCGCAGCTGCTCGACGGCGTATGGGGCATGGACGCCTATCTCGACGAGCGCACCGTCGACGCCCACGTGGGCCGCCTGCGGCATGCGCTGGCACCCTGTGGCTGCCATGCCCACATCGAGACAGTGCGCGGCAGCGGCTACCGCTTCGTGCCCGCATGACCGCGATGGATGGCCTGGTCATCCTCAGCCGCCAGGAGCAGGAGTACCTGCTGCACGCGATCGAGTCCAGCCTCGACCTGGCCGATGCGCGCGGGCTGTTCCTGTGGTCGCAGGGCCAGTTGCAGGCATTGCTGCCGCATCGCCTGCTGGCCTGCCTGCAGCTGGACATGGCAGGCGCGGTGCTGCGCGTCGAGCTGTTGCACGGCAGTGCCGCGGCGCCGGCCGTGGCGGAGGCCATCGGCGATCCTGCCCGCGGCCTGCTGCCGGCATTGATGGCGCGCTGGCGCGCGGAGGGCGGCCGGCCGCTGGCGCTGCAAGCCGGCGACGATGGCCGGCTGGCCGGACTCGGCATCGACAACCTGCTGGCGCACGGCAGCATGCCGGTGCCGGGCGGCTCCACCTTCTTCGTGCTGTGCGACCTGCCGCAGCGGCTTGGTGCGCGGCACGCCCACTTCCTGCGCCTGCTGCTGCCGCACCTGCATCTGGCGCTGCTGCGGCTGCCTGCCGTGGAGGCGCCGCTGCAACGCCCGTTATCGCGGCGCGAAACGCAGGTGCTGCGCTGGCTGCGCGAAGGCAAAAGCAACGAGGAAATCGGCGGCATCCTCGGTATCAGCGGGCTGACCGTGAAGAACCACCTGCAGCGACTGTACCGTGTGCTTGGCGTCAGCAACCGTGCCCATGCGGTTGCGCGGGGTACAATGCTCCGTGAAGATGGAAACGCTGGTTTCCTTTAAGGTCATTGTACTGCGCCGCGCCGACCAATAATGCCCAGGCTTGCAGCGGGGTGGGCGGGCGGGAAATCGTGCAAATAAAAAATTGTCCAAACCATAAATGGCATGGTAGCCTTCACTGTCAACTCGGCAATCGGAGGTTGTTTCGGATGTATGCAGCAATGGATGTAAATCAGGGTAAAAAACGCGATGCAAACCTGGCGGCCTCAGCGAGCGCAGTCCGGTGCCGGCGCTCGCGCGGGTTCACGCTGCTCGAGCTGCTGGTGGTGATCGTCATCATCGGCCTGCTTGCGGCGTATGTCGGCCCCAAGTATTTCTCGCAGCTGGGCAAGTCCGAGGTCACGGTTGCCAAGGCGCAAATCGAGGCATTTGAAAAGTCGCTCGACACCTACCGGCTCGACGTGGGCCGCTATCCGACCACCGAGGAAGGCCTGGCCGCATTGCTGGTGGCACCGGCCACTGCCGGCGCCAAGTGGAATGGCCCGTACCTGAAAAAAGGCGTGCCGCCCGATCCATGGGGGCACGTATACGCGTACAAGGCACCGGGCACGCGCGGCGAATACGAGATCACTTCGCTGGGCAAGGACGGCCAGCCGGGCGGCACCGGCGACAATGCCGACATCTCCTCGCAATAACGCGCGAACCGGTTCGCGCACCTAACCGAAACAACCCTTCTCCAGCAGCGATCCCATGCAGTTCGACGTTCGTACCCTGTCGCCGGAAATGGTGATCGGCCACCTCGTGGTCGATGGCCGCGACGAAGCCGATGCGCGGCGCCAGGTCGAGGCGCGCGGACTGTTCGTCAGCGCCATTCACCCGGTAAGGGGCGCGCTACGGCGCGGCAAGGCCAAGGCGCTCTCCCTGGTGCTGTTCAGCCAGGAGCTGCTGGCCCTGCTCAAGGCCGGCCTCGGCATCGTCGAGGCCCTGGAGGCGCTGCTGGAAAAGGAAGCCAGCCCTGCCACGCGCGGCGTGCTCGAACGCCTGCTTGGCGGCTTGCGCGAAGGGCAGCGTTTTTCCACCGTGCTGGCTGAACAGCCGCAGCTGTTCCCGCCGTTGTATGTGGGCATCGTCCGGGCCGCCGAAGGCACCAGCGACTTGCCGCGTTCGCTGGCGCGCTACATCGACTACCAGCAGCGCATCGATATCGTGCGCGCCAAGATCGTGTCCGCCGCGATCTATCCCTGCATCCTGCTGCTGGTGGGCGGCGGCGTGTCGATGTTCCTGATCGGCTATGTGGTGCCGCGCTTCGCCGAGGTCTACCAGGGCGCCGGCCGCAACCTGCCATGGATGTCGCAGGTCATGCTGGCATGGGGGCAGTTCGCCGGCGAGCACACCGGCGCGCTGCTGGCCGGCCTGCTGGCGACGATCGCGGTGGTCGTTACCGGCGTACGCCGCCTGATGGCAAGCGGGGGGCTGATGCGCCTGCTCGGGCGCCTGCCCGCCGTCGGCGAACGGGTAAAAATCTACGAACTGTCGCGGCTCTACCTCACGCTGGGCATGCTCAACGAAGGCGGTGTCACGATCGTGCAGGCCATGGAAACGGTGCAGGGCATGGTGTCGGCCAATGTCAGGAGCGGCTTGCAACTGGCCAAGGGGGCCGTGGAATCGGGCCTGCCGCTGTCGACCGCCTTCGAAGCCCATGGGCTGACCACGCCGATCTCGCTGCGCATGCTGCGCGTCGGCGAGCGCACCGGCGACCTGGGGCCGATGCTCACGCAGTCGGCCGCTTTCTACGACGGCGAGATCACCCGCTGGATCGACCGTTTCACGCGCACCTTCGAGCCGCTGCTGATGGCCGGCATCGGCCTGATCGTGGGCGCCATCGTGGTATTGCTGTACATGCCGATTTTTGACCTTGCCGGAGAAATGTCTTGAACGAACCGGCCCATCAACCCGCCGCCGCGCCTGCGGCGCCT
>DASVVD010000029.1:0-11214 GCA_036386715.1 Pseudoduganella sp. | reverse complement strand
CGGCTTCACGATGGCGGCCGGCGTGGTCACCTGGGCCTGGTCGCCGATCAAGTTCCAGGCCGACATGGGCATCCTGCTGACCTTCATGTTCCTGTGGAATATGGTTGGTGCGCTGACCCTGATCCCGGCATTGTCGGCCTTCCTGCTCAAGGGCATCGGCCAGGAACACGCACCCGTCAGCGGCGTTGCCGAACCGGCTCGGGCGGCCGCCGCGACGGACAAGCGGGCAGGCGGCGCGCGCGTCCGCGCCGGCACCTGAATTTTCACCAAGGAAAAGTCAAATGAGCATCAGTAACAAGACAGCCATCGTGGGCGTGGGGGCCACCCCATATTACCGGCGCGGCGAATCGCATCCGCAGACCATGAATGAGATGGGCTGCAAGGCCATCATCGCGGCCGTGCAGGATGCCGGGCTGAATGTCAGGGACATCAACGGCTTCGCCTACTACTCGGGCGGCTTCGATACGCCGGCGCTGATGGAAACGCTGGGGATTCCGGAGGTGCGCTATTCCGCCATGGTGACCAGCGGCGGTGGCGGCTCGGTGGGCGCCGTGGGACTGGCCGCATCGGCCATCGTGGCCGGCATGGCCGATACCGTGGTGATGGTGTTCTGCATGCAGCAGCCGGCCGGCAAGCGCTATGGTTCCATCATGTCGCGCGTCGAACCCACGCCGGACAAGGCGTTCTACACGTCGTCCGGCCTGGTGGGCCCGGGACACTTCTTCGCCATGCTGGCACGGCGCCACATGCACCAGTACGGCACGCGGCGCGAGGCCTTTGCCGAGGTGGCCATGTCCGGCCGCCTGAACGCGATGACGCGGCCCGAGGCCCGCTTCAAGACGGAATTGACGCTGGAGGAATATTTCAAGGCGCCAATGATCGCCGATCCACTGTGCCGCTATGACTTCTGCCTGGAAAACGACATCGCCATCGCCGTGGTGCTGACCAGCGCGGAGCGCGCGCGCGACCTGCGCCAGAAGCCGGTGTACGTGATGGCGGCCGAACACGGCGGCCGGCGCGAGTGGGGCCGGGCGATCGCCTCGATGAACATGCCGGACCAGTATTTCGCCTCCGGCGGCCATGCCTCGGTCGCGCAGCACCTGTTCCGCGATGCGGGCATCAAGCCGGCCGATGTCGACGTGGCCCAGATCTACGACCACTTCTCGCCGATGGTGATCATGCAGCTGGAGGATTACGGCTTTTGCCCGCGCGGCGAGGGCGGCGCGTTCGTGGAAGCCGGCCATATCCGCTTCAAGGGCGGCAGCATTCCCGTGAACACGCATGGCGGCAACCTGTCCGAAGCCTATGCCGTGGGCATGACACACCTGCGCGAAGCCGTCGAGCAGATTCGCGGCAGCGCAATAAACCAGGTCGACGGCGCCGAGATCGCACTGGTCACCGGCGGGCCGGCATCGCTGCCGGTCAGCGGATTACTTTTGAGGAGATGAGCGTGACCGAACCCGTATCCGTATCCAAGGCGCCACCGGACAGCCTGTTCGAACTGGCGACGGACCAGTGGACCGAGCCTTACTGGCAGGCCGCGCGCGAGCACCGGCTGGTGTGGCCCGCCTGCACCGCCTGCGGCGCCGAGCGCGAGATGGGCGCGCCGTTCTGCCACCACTGCCTGTCACAGGAAGTCACCTGGAAGCCCCTGTCGGGGCGCGGCACGCTGTACTCTTACACCGTGGTGCGTTTCCCGCTGATCGAGGCGATGAACGACTGCGTGCCCTATGTGCCCGCAGTCATCGAGCTGGAGGGGGCGGGCGGCCACCGGCTGATCTCGAACGTGGTCGGCGCGCCGCTCGACAGCCTGCGCGTGGGCGCGGCGGTCGACGTCACGTGGCACGACCGGAACGACGGCGTGACAGTGGCGCGCTTTGTATTGGCCGAACAACAGAAGTAGTCAAAAACGAAGGAGACAGGAACAATGGACAAACGAGACGGCGACCGGTATTTCGACCCTGATGTCGAGACCATGCCGCGCGAACAGATCGAGCAGCTGCAGGAAGCCCGCATCCTGCAGCTGGTGCCGTACGCGTACAATCGCTCGGCGCTGGTCAGGGCGGTATGGGACGAGGCCGGCGTGAAGCCCGAGGACATCCGCTCGCTGGCCGACTTCAAGGCCAAGGTGCCCTTCATCGACAAGGACATGATCCGCCGCTTCCGCGACGAACACGGCGATCCGTTCGGCGGCCTGGTGTGCACCGGCGCGCCGCACCTGCGCGGCGTCGGCTTCACTTCCGGTACCACGGGCGACCCGACGCCGCTGCCGCGCTCCGAGGACCACATCGCCCTGGTCGGCCTGAAGCGCGAGCTGTGGCAGATGGGCGTGCGCCCGACCGACTATTTCGCCTACGTGCTGTTCACGTTCCGCGAAGGCCTGAACGCCGACAAATGGATGGATTCGGGCATGCGCCCGGTGACCATCCAGCACCTGCCGAGCGAAATGCCGCACCTGGTCGCGATGTCGCGCCAGTTGCGGCCCAAGGCCATGTTCATGCTGTCCACGCCGCTGATCATCACGCTGGACGCCTACCAGAAAAGCACCGGCGACGACCTGCGCGAGGCCTTCTCTTCGTACCAGGGCGTGGTCTTCGGCGGCGAACCGATGAGCCCGAGCCTGCGCGACATCGTCGAGTCCTGGGGCCTGGAGATCTTCGAGCTCAGTTCGCTCGGCGACCTGGCCACGACGATGGAGTGCAAGGCGCACGACGGCATGCACACCTGGGAGGACATCGCACTGATCGAACACCTCGACCCGGCCGGCGACCAGCCGGTGGCCGACGGCGAGCGCGGCGAGCTGGTGGTGACGGCCCTGATGGACGACGTGGCGCCGCTGATCCGCTATCGCACCGACGACCTGATCCGCTTCACCAGGCAACCGTGCACCTGCGGCCGCACGCACGGGCGCATGAAGCCGCTGGGCCGCAAGGGCGATGAAATGATCATCCAGGGGCGTTCCGTGCTGCCGCTCGATATCTTCCCGCTGATGCAGCGGTTCCCGGAAACCTGCACCGGCCTGTTCCAGCTGGTGCGCGCGGCGCGCGAGGCCGACGAGCTGACCCTGCGCGTGGGCTTCGCGCCCGCGGCGCTGACCGGCAGCGAAGCCGAACTTGCCGCCCGCGTGAAAGAATCGTTCTCCGCCGCACTGGGCATTCCCGTCAACGTCCAGTTGCTGCCGAACGCCGAACTGCTGAAGAACGGTCCCCCCAACAAGATCCCGAGGGTCGTCAAACCATGAGCACACAAGACTACGCAAGCTCGGCCTGCACCATGGCGGTGGGCCGCTATTTCACGCCGGAAGGCAAGCGCCAGTGCCTGCCTTACTCCGCGCTGGAACTCGAGCGCTCGCGCCGCGCCATGGTGCGCGTGCTGAGCACTTTCCACTTCCGTGCCGGCAGCAACGTGCTGCTCACCAGCCTGATGGACGAAGGCGCACAGCTGATGGGCGCCGAGCGGGCCGTCATGTCCTACGGCATGGTGGTGGTATCCGCCGATTCCTCGCCCTACGATGCGGGGCGGGTCGAATCGATCCTGCGCCGTTTCGAGCTGGTGGCTGCGATCGGCATCACCGAAGCCACGCTCGACGGGCTGGAAAAGCTGGGCCACGACGCCGCGAAACTGTTCGCCGGCAAGATCGTCTGGGCCCGGCCCGGCGCCTACGAGCGCCTGTCCGCCATGCCCGGCCTGCAGGTGTTTCGCTGGATCGAGATCGGCCCGGCGGTGGCGCTGGAGTGCCGCGAGGGCGCCGGCGTGCACATCGACCGCTTCGAGTGGACCGTCGACGAGGTGGCTGGCGAGGTGGTGCTCAGCAGCCGCCTGGAGCGCGCGCATGAATTCGAACGCCTGCACACTGGCGTGCATGGCCACGTGGTGCATGGCGTATGCAAGTGCGGCAATCCCGATCCCCGTGTCGTTACAGGAGCCTGAAATGAGCAATTACCCGACGCTGCGCATGCATGGCATCGGCGATATCCTGCGCGAGCACCGCAGGTCCCGTCCGCAGATGATCGCGGCGGTGGATGGCGACGTGCGACTGACCTGGCCGCAGCTGGATGCGCGCGTGACGCGCCTGGCCAATGTGTTCAGGGCGCGTGGCGTGACGCAGGGCGGGCACGTGCTGTGGCTGGGGCAGAATTCGTTCCGCCTGCTCGAAGGCCTGCTGGCGGCGGCGAAAGTCGGTGCGGTGTTCTGCCCGGTCAACTGGCGCATGAGCGGCGTCGAACTGGCCCATGTGGTGGACGATTTCAAGCCGCGCGTGGCGATCTGGCAGCAGGCCGAAATCGGCACCGCGGTGGCGCGCTGCCGCGAACTGGCGACGCATGAATGCCATTGGCTGCAGCACGACGGCGATGGAGAGCACGGCTACGAGGCGCTGCTGGCCGCGGCCAGCGAAGAAGACGACGACGCGCGCATCGACAGCGAGCTGCCGGTGCTGGCGATCTACACCGCGGCCTTCGACGGCCGCCCCAATGCGGCCCTGCTGCCGCATTCGACGCTGCTGTACCAGAGCCTGGTGATCGCGCATGCCGAGTCGATCACGGAGAAATCGGTTTTCCTCAATTCCGGCCCGCTGTTCCACCTGGGGACCATGCTGTCCACGCTGGCGGTGTTCACCTTCGGCGGGCGCAACGTGTTCCTGGCGCGCGTCGATGCCGAGGAAATGCTGCAGAATATCGCCAGCGAGCGCGTTACCCATGCGTTCGTGGCACAGCCGACAATCCAGCAGATCCGCCAGATCAATGCCGACGGCAAGTACGACGTGAGCAGCCTGTGGTCGTCGCCGCTGGCGCCGGAATGGGCCAATCCGCTGGTCATGCCGGCCAGTGTGCCGTTCAACGGCAAGCCCACCGTGTATGGCCAGACCGAGATCATGGGCTTTGCCGTGATGGGCTGGCTGGGCGGGGAGGGCGCTGGCCGGCCGTCGCCGCTGATCCAGATCCGCATCGCCGACGACGAAGGCAACGAGCTGCCGCCCGGCGCAGTCGGCGAGATCTGCGCGCGCGGCCCACAGGTGATGAGCGGGTATTACAACCGCCCCGAGGAAAACGCGCGGCGCTCGCGCGACGGCTGGCACCGCACCCGCGACCTGGGCAAACGGCTCGACGACGGCTCGGTCGTCTTCATCGGCCCCAAGACCACGATGATCAAGTCGGGCGTGGAAAACATCTATCCGGCCGAAGTGGAAACCTGCCTGCGTGGCGTGGCCGCAGTGCAGGACGTGTGCGTGATCGGCGTGCCGGACCCGGTCTGGAGCCAGAACGTCAAGGCGCTGGTCGTGCTCAAGCCCGGCCAGGCGGCAAGTGCCGAGGAACTGATCGAGCATTGCCGCGAGCGCATGGCTTCCTACAAGAAGCCGAAGACCGTGACGTTCGTCGAGTCGCTGCCGCGCGGCGCCGATTACCAGCTGGACCGCGCCGCGGTCGATGCCGCGCACGGTGGCGGCGGCTACCCGGCGGCGGGCTGAACGGCCAAGCGGCACACGCGGGCCGGGCCAGGTGCACGGCTGCTCCGGCCGGCAGCCGCCAGGGTGCCGGCGGCAATTGACTCGAAAGATCCCATGAGCACACAACACCAGCTGCTCCAGCGCCTGTTTGGCCTGGAAGGCAAGACCGCCGTGGTCACCGGCGCCAGCGCCGGGATCGGCCGCGAGATGGCGCGCCTGCTGGCCGAAGCAGGCGCCACGGTCGCCGTGGCGGCCCGCAACGACGCCGCCGCGAACGCGGTGGCGGCCGCCATCGAAGCTGGGGGCGGGCGGGCCTTCGGGCTGCGGCTCGACGTGGACGACGAAGCGTCGGTGGTTGCCGCCATGGCGCTGGCCGCGCAGCACCTGGGGCGGATCGATATCCTGGTCAACAACGCCGGCATTTTCCCCGCCGGCGCCATCCTGTCGACGTCCGGCGATGACTGGGATGCAATCTTCCGCACCAACCTGCGCGGCACGTTCCTGTGCCTGCGCGAGGCGGGCAAGGCGATGCAGGCGCAGGGATACGGGCGCATCATCAACATCTCGTCGAATGCGTCGATCCGTTCCGCGGTGCCGGACCGGGCCGCCTACAACGCTTCGAAGGCGGCGGTAAACCGCCTGACCGCCGACGCGGCCCTGGAACTGGCACCGCACGGCATCCTGGTCAACGCCGTGCTGCCCGGGCCTGTCGCCACCGAAAAGCTCGATGCGTTCGATGCCGCCGGGTCGACGCTGCGCGAGGCCGTCGCCAAGCGCGTGCCGCTGGGCCGCTGGGGCATGCCGGAAGAGATCGCGGCGGCCGTGATCTTCCTGGCCGGGCGCGGCGGCGATTTCGTCACCGGCCAGACCATCGTGGTCGATGGCGGCGCGATGCTGGCCTGACCGGCGCGCGGCATCGTCGCCACGCCGGTCCTTGCCGGGATCCAGGCATTCCGCAATCGCCTCAAGCGCCTGCCGGGCCTGCGGACCCGGCGGATTCAAGGTCGCTTCGACCGCACCGCGGCCACGTTCGCGCCGCGGATACCAGGAGACACGACATGACAATGACCGTACACGCAGCAGTGGCCAGATCGGCCATCGAACCGCTGCGGATCGAGGAAGTACAACTGCGCGCGCCGGGACCGGGCGAGGTGCTGGTGCAGATGAAGGCCAGCGGCATCTGCCATTCGGACCTGTCGGTATGGCAGGGCAAGCTGCCATTGCCGCTGCCCATGATCCTCGGTCATGAGGGCGCCGGCATCGTGCTCGAATGCGGCAGCGGCGTGGACAATGTGCGCCCGGGCGACCATGTCATCCTGAACAACGTGCCCGAATGCGGCGAGTGCGCCTGCTGCCGTTCGCCGAAAACCAATTACTGCAACGAGATCGACGCGGGCCGCGCCCAAGGTTCGCCGTTCAGCCTGAACGGCGAGGTCATGCGCACCATGTCGCGCGGCGCCACTTTCGCGACGCACACCGTGCTGCGCGACTATTACCTGACGCCGATCCCGCGCGACATGCCGTTCGCCTCGGCCGCCCTGGTTAGCTGCGGCGTGATGACGGGGGTGGGCTCGGCATTGTTCACCGCCAGGGTGGACGCGGGCAGCACCGTGGTGGTCTTCGGCATGGGCTCGATCGGCCTGAACGCGGTGCAGGGCGCGCGGCTGGCCGGCGCCGGCCGCATCATCGCGGTCGATACCCAGCCGGCCAAGGAAGCGAGCGCGCTGCGTTTCGGCGCGACCGATTTCCTGCTGGCCGGCGCCGATGCGTCGCCGGTGGACGCGGCCATCAGGGCGCTGCTGGGCGGTCCGGCCGACTATGCGTTCGAGTGCGTCGGCAGCCCGGCGCTGATGCGCATGGCGCTGTCGCTGGTCCACCCGCACTGGGGCGTTTGCCTGGCGATCGGCATCACGCCCTACGACCAGGACATCACGCTGCCCGGCAGCTCGTTCTACCTGGGCCGCAGCATGCGCGGTACCTTCATCGGCGACGGCAAGCCGCGCACCGAGACACCGCGGTTGCTGCAGTGGTACCGGGAGGGCAAGCTGCTGCTCGACGAGCTGGTCAGCCACCGCCTGGGGCTCGAGCAGATCAACGACGGGTTCGACCTGATGCGGCGGGGCGCCGCGATTCGCTCCGTCATCGAATACTGACATGGGAGACTATATGGATTTATTGGAAGAACTGGCCGCCGAGCGCGACATCCGCAAACTGCTGGCGCTGTATGCGCGACTGGCCGACGATATCGGCGCCACCGCCGCCTGGGCCGAGCTGTTCGCCGAGCATGGCGCACTGATACTGGGCCCGCAGCGCATCGAAGGGCGCGCCGCGTTGCAGGCGTGGCTGGCGGCGGCGCAGGCCGGCCCGCCGATGCGGCACCTGATGCTCAACCCGGTGATCTCGGTCGACAGCCCCGATACCGCCACCGTGACGATGGACATGGCGCTGCTGCGCGGTGCGGACGGGCAGTGGGTCGTGCATGCCTCGCCGCGCTACGCCGACCGGCTGGTGAAGACCGCGCAGGGCTGGAAGTTCCTGGAGCGGCAGCTGGAAAACCGGCGCCCCTGAGTCTCGGCCCAGCGGCGGGTCGCGCAGCGCCTGGTGGCCGGCCGCGGCGCGGCCAGGCAGCCGATCGCGCCATCCGCTGCGTTTGCCCCGGGCGTTCGTACACGAAAAAGGTTACGGAGGAGATCGGCATGCAATACCGGCGTCTTGGCAAGAGCAACCTGAAGGTATCGTCGCTGTGTGTCGGCGCCATGATGTTCGGCGACCGCACCGACCTGGCGGAGGCAGGCAATATCCTGGCCTCGGCCAGGGAACATGGCGTGAATTTCATCGATACGGCGGACGTGTATACCCGCGGCGCATCGGAGCGCATGCTGGGCGAGTTGCTGAAACAGGGCAGGGATGACTGGGTGCTGGCGACCAAGCTCGGTTATCCGATGACGGCGCAACCGAACCACGCGCACTATTCGCGCAAGTGGATCATGCAGGGACTGGACGGCTGCCTGGGCCGCCTGGGCACGGACTACCTCGACATCCTTTACCTGCATTGCGATTACCCGGACGCCAATCTGGAGGAAGCGCTGGTGGCGCTCGGCGATGCGATCCGGGACGGCAGGATCCGCGGCTTCGGCCTGTCGAACTTCCGCGGCTGGCGCATCGCCGAGGTGATGCGCCTGTGTGGCCGGCTTGGCGTGCCGCAGCCGGTGGCGTGCCAGCCCTGCTACAACCTGCTGAACCGGGTGTCCGAGGTGGAAATACTGCCGGCCTGCAGTTACTTCGGCATCGGCGTCGTGCCTTACAGCCCGATCGCGCGCGGCCTGCTGACCGGGAAATATGTGCCCGGGCAGCCGGTGGCCGTCGACAGCCGGGCAGGGCGCGGCGACAGGCGCATGATGGAGACCGAGTTCCGCCAGGAGTCGTTGCAGGTCGCGCAGCAGCTCAAGCAGCACTGCGAGGGGCGCGGCCTGGAACTGGCGCATTTCGCCACCGCATGGGTGCTGGCCAACCGCGCCGTCAGCTCGGTGATCGCGGGACCGCGCACGCTGGCGCAGATGGAAAGCTATTATCCGGCGCTGGACGTGACGATCGATGCGGCGGAAGAGGCACTGGTCGATAGCCTGGTGCGCCCCGGCCATCCTTCCACCCTGGGATTCAACGACCCGCTGCATCCATTCCTGGGGCGCGTCCTGTAGCGACACGTGGCGGCGTGCGAGGCCCGGCGCCTCGCGCCGCCCGGATCCGGTGGCCTGCTAAGCCATGCGGACGTTACCGGCCGTGCTGCGGGATGGCACCTGCTCCCTCAGGGACTTGATCTTCTCCACCGTGTCGACACAGGCACGTGCCGCTTCTGCACCCTTGACCAGGAAATGTTCATGGAAGAAAGCATGATGATCCGGGCCATTGAAGTGATGCGGCGTCAATACGATGGAAATCGCCGGTATTCCGGTTTCCAGCTGTACCTGCATCAGCGCGCTCACCACGGCGCCGGACACGAAGTCGTGGCGGTAAATGCCGCCATCGACTACCAGCGCCGCAGCCACAACCGCCGCGTAGCGGCCGCTCCTCGAAAGCAGCTTGGCATGCAGCGGTATCTCGAACGCGCCGGCCACTTCGAACACATCGACATCGGTGCTGGAATACCCCAGCCGGTCGATCTCCGCGAGGAAAGCGCCGCGCGCCTGTCCAACGATATCGGCATGCCAACCGGCTTGGATGAAGGCGATCCTGGGGTATTCGTTCATTGCTTGCAACATGGGGTCTCCGGGAGATGAGTATGGGTGCCTGCCTTGCAGGGCGCTGGCCTGCAACGCCCTGCCCGCAGACTGGTGGACGCGGTACGTGGTTCAGTTGTACAGCAGTGACATTATCGGGTTCAGGAAATGAAAAACCCTTCAATCATATTAATGAGTTATATAATTAAATACAAGCCAGCCGAGCCTGCTTTCCGTTCATAACGTGCGCGCGCCCATTCAACCCATGTGCGCGAGCGCTGTGACAGGCACCAATACCTTTGCTGAAAGAGACCTCTCCATGAGCGTGATACTGGAAGAACTACATGCCGGCGTCCCGACGCTGACCCTGAACCGGCCGGAACGCAAGAACGCGGTCACGCGCGACATGACGGCGCTGCTGCATGCCATGCTGCGGCGTGCGGCGGATGACCCCTGATGTGCGCGCCGTTGTGCTGACCGGCGCGGGCGACGCGTTCTGTGCCGGTGGCGACATGCAGGCCATCGCCGGTACCGCCGGGTCCGGCGGCCAAGCTGCCGGACCCGGGGCGTTGCCGCTGGAGCAGGTGCTGCGCCAGGGCGCCGATACGGCCATGCTGCTGCACCGTATGACCAAGCCGACGGTTGCCATCATCAACGGTGTCGCGGCGGGCGGCGGCCTGGCACTTGCCGCCGCCTGCGACATCCGCGTTTGCGGCGCGTCGGCCCGGTTTACCTTCGCCTATCCAAGGCTCGGCCTGTCGGGCGACTTCGGCGCCAGCTACCTGGTGGAAAAGCTGCTGGGCACGTCACGCGCGCGTGAATTCTGCCTGTTGTCGCCGCTGATCGGCGCAGAAGAAGCACTCAGGATCAACTTGGTCAACCGGGTGTACGACGACGCCGATCTGCGCCAGCCGGGCGGCGAACTGGCCGCGCAACTGGCGCGCAGCCCCACCTTCGCGCTGGGCTGCGTGAAGCGCAACCTGAACGCTGCGGCCGAATTGCCGGTGGATGACGCGATCGACGTGGAAATCGCCATGTTCGCCGCCTGCAAGGCGACGGACGAGCATCGTCAGGCCGCCCGCGCGTTCGCGGAGAGCAAACGCGCCGCGGCCGCCATGGGGCAATAAGCAAAGGACTGGCATCGACGCATTTTCCGGCCTGCCGGATGCAACTGCACCATGCCGGGCCGCGCGGCGCCGCCACCGCCGCTCAGGGTATTCCGCCGTCGACCCGCACCAGGCTGCCGGTGACATAGCTCGACATCGGGCTGGCCAGGTACAGCGCCGCCGACACCACTTCGTGCGGCTGCCCCGGCCGGCCCAGCGCGTTGGGAAAGCGCTCGCGCGCCGTCGCAGGCCAGGATTTCGAGATATCGGTCAGGAACGGCCCGGCCGACAGCGTGTTGACCCGCACCTTCGGGCCGTATTCCCGGGCGAACGATTCGGTCATCGCGTTCAGTGCCGCCTTCGAGCCGCAATACGGCGCCACGGCGGGCAGCGGCCGCAGTGCACCGGTGCTGCTGACGTTGATGATGGTGCCGCCGTCGCCGGC
>DASVVD010000028.1:0-2361 GCA_036386715.1 Pseudoduganella sp. | reverse complement strand
CGGGCTGGCTGGCGCAGCGGTCAGCCTGGCTGGAACCGGCCACGCAATCCCCGGAAAGGGGCATCGACAGACTGGCGACTTCCGGGCTATTATTGATAGTGATTCTCATTATCACCTTAATTCTCATTACCGTCCACATTCTCATTTCATTCAAGACCCAGGAGTTGTCATGTTTCCCGATCGCGTAGCACACACCGCCCCGCAGCCGTTCCGCCAGCCATTGCGCAGGCGCGGCGCCCGGCTGACCTTGTTATGCGCGAGCCTGTCGCTGGGCTATCCGCTGGCGCTGCACGCGGCCGACGACGTGGCTGCCGATGTGGCCGCGGCATCGCCGACGGCACCGGCCGAAGCGGAAACCACGCTGCAAACGGTGACCGTGACCGGCATCGCCGACAACAACACCGAAAACACCGGGTCGCTGGCCAGCCGCAAGGCCAGCGTGATGAAAGGCTTCGAGAACGTTCGCGACATTCCGCAGCCGGTCACCGTGATCACCCGCCAGTTGCTGGACGACCGCAATTTCCTCGACCTGCACGACGTGCTGCAGAACACTCCCGGCGTATCGGTCGACTACACCGACAGCGAACGCGTGACCTACCACTCGCGCGGCTACCAGATCGATGCGCTGCAGGTCGACGGCATCACGTTCGGCCAGAGCGGCTCGGCGTTCGTGCAGCCCGATACGGCCGTGCTGGACCGCGTGGAAGTGCTGCGCGGCGCCTCGGGCATGCTGCGCGGCTCGGGCAACCCGTCGGCCACGGTGAACATGGTGCGCAAGCGGCCGACGCGGGAATTCCAGCTGTCCGGCGCGGCCACCGTGGGCCGCTGGGACCGGCACCGCGTGGAAGGCGATGTTTCCGGTGCGCTGAACGCGGCGGGCACGCTGCGCGGGCGCGCCGTGGTGGTGGCAGACGAGAAGGAATTCTTCCAGAAAGCCAAGCGGGAAAAGCGCGAAGTGCTGTACGGCGTGCTGGAATACGACCTGGCGCCGAAGACCACGCTCACCGCCAGCCTGCAGCACACCGACCTCGATGCCACCGGTGCCTGGGGCGGCATGCCGGGCAACCTGGACGGTTCGCCGCTGTACCTGCCGCGCGACACCTACCTGGGCGTGGACTGGAACCGCTGGAACCGCTACAACGACGAAGCGTTCGCCGAGGTCGAGCACCGCTTCGACAACGGCTGGACCGCCAAAGTCAGCGCCGCCTGGGTGCACCTGGCGCTGAAGAACGGCGGCTTCAAGCAGTCGTATTTCACGCGGGTCGCCGGCACCACCAACCCTTACCTGATGAGCGTGGCCTCGGCGCAGTACACCGGCGCGGAAAGCACGCAGAAGGTCGTCAACGCCGTGGCCAACGGCCCGTTCACGCTGTTCGGCCGCAAGCACGAGCTGATCGTGGGTGGCGAGGCGCTGCGCACCGAGTCGGTCGACAGCTGGGGCCAGGGCAACCTATACCCGCAAGTCGTGGATATCCGCAGCTTCGATCCCTACACCACCTACGCCGAGCGCGACGTGGCGACGCCCGGCGGCGCCAACCCGAACATCACGCGCCAGAAGGGCGTGTTCGGCACGGCGCGGCTGTCGCTCACCGATCCGCTGACGCTGCTCGTCGGCGGCCGCCTGTCGTGGTGGGAATACGCGGTGCCGCGCACCCCGGCCAGCAATTACAAGATCGAGCGCGAAGCCACGCCGTTCGCCGGCCTGGTGTACGACTTCAACCAGAACCTGAACGCCTACCTGAGCTATACGGAAATCTTCACGCCGCAGAACGTGAAGGATGTGAACGGCACGATCCTGCAGCCGATCCGTGGCGAGGATTATGAAGCCGGGTTCAAGGGCGATTACTTTGGCGGCAGACTGACGGCCTCGGCCGGCATCTTCCATATCACCAATGAAGGCAAGGCGGTCGAGGACCCCATGTCGGCCAACCCCTGCGCGCCCTACTACACCACCGGTTTCTGCCGGGTGGCCGGCGGCAAGACGCAGAGCAAGGGCTGGGAACTGGAACTGGCCGGCGAGGTCATGCCGGGCTGGCAGGTGCAGGCGGGCTACACGAATACCCGCACGAAATACATCACCGATACCAGCAGCGCCAATACCGGCCTGCCATTGCGCAGCATCGATCCCCGCCACAAGCTGAACGTGTTCTCGAACTACCGTTTCGACGGCGCGCTGCAGGGGCTGACCCTGGGCGGCGGCGTGCGCACGCAGGACGACACGTACGTGACCGCCGGCGGCCTGACGACGCGCCAGGGCGGCTATTCGATCTTCAACGCGATGGCCAGCTACCAGTTCAACCAGCGCTACTCGCTGCAGCTGAACGTGGACAACCTGTTCGACAAGGTGTACTACAAGAAGTT
>DASVVD010000027.1:0-8750 GCA_036386715.1 Pseudoduganella sp. | reverse complement strand
CGCATGGCGTGCCGACCGGCGCAGAATCGGGGGTAGCGCAGGAACTGATCGTGCTGGCCATGGGCAAGCAGGGCGGCTTCGAACTGAACGTGTCGTCCGACATCGACCTGATCTTTGTCTATCCGGAAGACGGCGACACGGTGCCCACCGGGCCGGGCCAGCGGGTGCTGTCGAACCACGAGTATTTCGTGCGGCTCGGTAAAAAGCTGATCGCGGCGATTGCCGAGATCACCGAGGACGGCTTCACGTTCCGGGTCGACATGGCGCTGCGGCCGAACGGCGGCTCGGGACCGCTGGCCGCCAGCCTCGGCATGGTGGAGCAGTACCTGATCGTGCAGGGCCGCGAGTGGGAACGCTATGCCTGGGTCAAGGCGCGCGCCGTGACCGGCCGCGCCGAGGATGTCGCCGCGCTGGATGCGATCGTGCGGCCGTTCTGCTTCCGCCGCTACCTCGACTTCGGCGTGATCGATGCGATCCGCACGATGCACATGCAGATCCGCGCCGAGGTGAACCGCCAGGAACGGCTGCACCCGGAGCGCAGCCACAACGTCAAGCTGGGCCGTGGCGGCATTCGCGAGATCGAATTCCTGGCCCAGGTGTTCCAGCTGATCCGCGGCGGGCGCGACCCCGTCCTGCGCGACCGCTCCACCCGCGCCACGCTGCGCCAGTTGCCCGAGAAGGGCCTGCTCGCGCCGGAGATCGTGGCGCAGCTGCTGGGCTCCTACACCTTCCTGCGCAACCTGGAACACCGGCTGCAATACCTGGACGACGCGCAGACCCACACGCTGCCGCCGAACGAGGCCGACCGCGCCACGGTGGCGCGGATGATGGGCCTGCCCGACACGGCCACCCTGTTGGCCAAGCTGGACGGCCACCGCCTGTTCGTGGCCGAGCAGTTCGATGCGATGTTCGCCGAAAAGGCCGGCGACGAGAGCATCGATCCGGCCACCAGCAACGACTGCGCCGACCCGGACAATATCGAGGCGATCGAATCGCGCTTCGCCAGCCTGGGCTACGACGCCCCGTCCGCCGCGGCGCGCCGGCTGATCGCCACATGGCAGGCGCCGCGCGTGCAGTCGATGCCCGAAGCGAGCCGCCAGCTGTTCGTGGCGCTGATCAACTCGGCGCTGCCGCGCATTGCCCGCGCGGCCGAGAACAACCCGGTCGGCACGCAGCTCGGCACCCTGGGCCGGCTGCTGGACTTCCTGGAAGCGATCGCGCGGCGCTCCTCGTACCTGTCGCTGCTGACCGAATACCCGCACACGCTGGAACGCGTGATCGACATGATGCATGCCAGCGCCTGGGCCGCCACGTTCCTGACCCAGCACCCGATCCTGCTCGACGAACTGCTCGACGAGCGCATCCGCAATGCGGTGTTCGACCCGGTGACGCTGGCGCGCGAGCTCGACGGTCAACTGGCCGTGTACGAAGGCGATACCGAGCGCCAGCTCGACATCCTGCGCGAGGTCCACCACGCGCAGCTGTTCCACCTGCTGGCGCAGGACCTGGCCGGCGACCTGACGGTGGAGAGGCTGGCCGACTACCTGTCCGAACTGGCCGACGTGATCGTGGCCGCCGTGGTGCATGCCGCCTGGAAGACGGTGGCGAAGCGCCATCGCGAGATCCCCAGCTTCGCCGTCATCGCCTACGGCAAGCTGGGCGGCAAGGAACTGGGCTACGTGTCCGACCTGGACGTGATCTTCCTGTACGACGACGACGACCAGGAAGCGCCCGGCCTGTATGCCAAGCTGGCGCAGCGCTTCATCACGTGGATGACCACGCATACCCCGGCCGGCATCCTGTTCGACATCGACACGGCGCTGCGGCCCGATGGCGCCAGTGGCATGCTGGTGTCGTCCGTGGCGGCGTTCGAGCGCTACCAGAAGCAGTCGGCGTGGGTGTGGGAACACCAGGCGCTCACGCGTGCCCGCTTCGGCTCCGGCGATGCCGGCATCGGCCGGCGCTTCGAGGAGATCCGCTGCGAGGTCCTGCGCAACCCGCGGGTGACCGGCGAGCCGCTGAAGCAGGAAGTGCTGGCGATGCGCCGCCGCATGCACGAGGCCTACCCGGACCGGCCGGACAGCTTCGACCTGAAGCAGGATGCCGGCGGCATGATCGACATCGAATTCATCGTCCAATACCTGGTGCTGCAGCACGCCGGGCAGTACCAGGAGCTCACCGCCAACCGGGGCAATATCGCGCTGCTGCGCATCTGCGGCGAACTGGGCCTGATCGATGCCGCGCTCGGTGCCCAGGTCGGCGACGCTTACCGGGCCATGCGCAAGCTGCAGCACCAGATCCGGCTGCAGGGCGGCGAACAGTCGCGCGTGGCCCCGGCGCGCGTGGCGCTGCATGCGCAGAATGTGCGGCGGTTATGGAACGATATCTTCGGGATCGAGGCAGCCGCGTTGTAAACCCGGCCATCCGGGCAACAAAAAAGGCGCCGAAAGGCGCCTTTTGCTTTGCTGCGGGAGCGGATTACTTGGCGTTGAACAGCGCGACGGTGGTGTCGAGCATGCGGTTCGAGAAGCCCCACTCGTTGTCGTACCACGACGAGACCTTGACCAGGCGGCCCGAGACTTTCGTCAGCGTGGCGTCGAAGTTCGACGATGCCGGGTTGTGGTTGAAGTCCACCGAGACCAGCGGTTCGGTCTGGTACGTCAGCACGCCTTTCAGCGCGCCTTCCGATGCATCCTTCATGATCTGGTTGACTTCTTCGACCGTGGTGTCGCGCTTGGCGATGAACGACAGGTCGACCAGCGACACGTTGATGGTCGGCACGCGGATCGCGAAGCCGTCCAGCTTGCCGTTCAGTTCCGGCAGCACCAGGCCGACCGCGGCGGCGGCACCGGTCTTGGTCGGGATCATCGACTGGGTGGCGGAACGGGCGCGGCGCAGGTCTTCATGCATCACGTCGGTCAGCACCTGGTCGTTGGTGTACGAGTGCACCGTGGTCATCAGGCCGTTTTCCAGGCCGATCGTGTCGTTCAGCGGCTTGACCAGCGGGGCCAGGCAGTTGGTGGTGCACGATGCGTTCGAGATCACGGTGTCCGATGCCTTCAGCACGCCTTCGTTGACGCCGAACACGATCGTGGCGTCGACATCCTTGCCGCCCGGTGCGGAGATGATGACTTTCTTGGCGCCGCCCTTCAGGTGGGCCGAAGCCTTTTCCTTGGTGGTGAAGAAGCCGGTGCACTCCAGCACCACGTCCACGCCCAGCTCGCCCCATGGGATTTCAGCCGGGTTACGCTGCGCGAACACGCGGATCTTGTCGCCGTTGACGATCATGAAATCGCCGTCGACTTCCACGGTGCCGTTGAACTTGCCATGGGCCGTGTCGTAGCGGGTCAGGTGCGCGTTGGACTGGGCATTGCCCAGGTCGTTGATGGCAACGATCTGGATGTCCTGTTTCTTGCCGCCTTCGTAGAAAGCGCGCAGCACATTGCGGCCGATGCGGCCATAACCGTTGATAGCTACCTTGATCGTCATTACGTGTACTCCTGATTAAAGAAAATCGGTTTTTATCGTGGAACGCCCCGCTACATGAGCGGGGCGTCCTGGGGGTTCTTTATGCAGCGATTACAGCTTTGGCCTTGGCCACCACGTTTTCCACCGTGAAGCCGAAGTGCTTGAACAGCACGCTGGCCGGGGCGGATTCGCCGAAGGTGTCGATACCGACCACGACGCCTTCCAGGCCAACGTATTTGTACCAGAAACTGGTGACGCCGGCTTCGATCGCCACGCGCGGAATGCCCTTGCCCAGCACGGCGGCCTTGTAGGCGGCGTCCTGGCGGTCGAACACGTCGGTCGACGGCATCGACACCACGCGTGCGGCAATGCCTTCGGTCTTCAGCGCGGCGGCGGCGCCCATCGCCAGTTCGATTTCCGAACCGGTGGCGATCAGCACGACCTTCGCGTCAGGCGCGTCGGCCAGGATGTAGCCGCCTTTGGCGATGTCGGCAATGGCCTGTTCGCTGCGTTCCTGGAACGGCAGGTTCTGGCGCGAGAAGATCAGCGTGCTCGGGCCATCCTTGCGCTTGACCGCTTCGCCCCAGGCGACCATCGATTCGACGGTGTCGGCCGGGCGCCAGTTGTCCAGGTTCGGGATCAGGCGCAGCGACGACACGTGCTCGACCGACTGGTGGGTCGGGCCGTCTTCGCCCAGGCCGATCGAATCGTGCGTGAACACGAAGATCGAACGCTGCTTCATCAGCGCGGCCATGCGCAGCGCGTTGCGGCTGTAGTCGGAGAACGTCAGGAACGTGGCGCCGAACGGGATGTAGCCGCCATGCAGGGCCACCCCGTTCATGATCGCGCTCATGCCGAACTCGCGCACGCCGTAGTTGACGTGGTTGCCCGGCTTGCCGGAACGGATGTTGGTCGACTCTTTCCAGTTCGTCAGGTTCGAGCTGGTCAGGTCGGCCGAGCCGCCCAGGAATTCCGGCAGGATCGCCGACAGCGCCTGGATCGCGTTCTGCGATGCCTTGCGGGTGGCGATAGTTTCCTTCTTCTCGACGCAGGCGGCGATGGCGGCCTTCAGCGTCTCGTCGAAATTGGCCGGCAGGTCGCCGTTCATGCGGCGCTTCAGTTCGGCGGCTTCAGCCGGGAAAGCGGCGGCATAGGCGTCGAACTTCGTGTTCCATTCGGTTTCGTACGAAGCGCCCTTTTCCTTGAAGTCCCAGGCGGTGGTCACTTCTTCCGGCACGATGAACGGCTCGTGGCCCCAGCTGATGTATTCGCGGACGGCGGCGATTTCCTTGTCGCCCAGCGCGGCGCCGTGCACCTTGTCGCCACCCTGCAGGTTCGGCGAACCCTTGCCGATGACGGTCTTGCAGCAGATCAGCGTCGGCTTGTCGGCCTGCTTGGCGGCAGCGATGGCGGCGTCCACGGCGCTCACGTCATGGCCGTCGACGTCGCGGATCACGTTCCAGCCGTAGGCTTCGAAACGCTGCGGCGTGTCGTCGGTGAACCAGCCTTCCACCTTGCCGTCGATCGAGATGCCGTTGTCGTCGTACAGCGCAATCAGCTTCTTCAGGCCGAGGGTACCGGCCAGCGAGCACACTTCGTGCGAGATGCCTTCCATCAGGCAGCCATCGCCGACGAACGCATACGTGTAGTGATCGACCACGTCGTGGCCCGGCTTGTTGAATTCGTTCGCCAGCAGCCATTCGGCCAGCGCCATGCCCACCGCGTTGGCCAGGCCCTGGCCCAGCGGACCGGTAGTGGTTTCCACGCCCGGCGTGATATCGACTTCCGGGTGGCCCGGGGTCTTCGAGTGCAGCTGGCGGAAGCCGCGGATGTCGTCCATCGACACGTCGTAGCCGGACAGGTGCAGCAGCGCGTAGTGCAGCATCGAGCCATGGCCGTTGGACAGCAGGAAACGGTCGCGGTTGGCCCACTTCGGATTGGCCGGGCTGTGGCGGTGGTGACCGCTCCACAGCGCGACGGCGATCTCTGCCATGCCCATCGGCATGCCGGGGTGGCCGGAGTTGGCTTTCTGGACGGCGTCCATCGCCAGCGCGCGGATCGCGTTGGCCATCTGGGTGTGGGGAAGCTTAGCGTTCATATCAGTTGGTGCGGGAGGTTGGGGATTCCGGGGGCTGCAAGCCGTCTCGAGCAGATGAATTGCCACTGAATTGCCACTGAGTGTACTGACACCATGCTGAAACCGCCTTGGCTGCGTAGCCCGCTATTTTACCAGAGGCCGCGGCCGGGGCTTAAAATCGGTGCAATTTCGACTTATATGGATCACGATGCCACGTTTTTACATCGATGCGCCGCTCGCCGCCGGCCAGTTGCTCGACCTGCCGCCCGAGGTTGCCCACCATATCCACGTTGTACGCCTCGCGCCGGGCGATACGCTGACCCTGTTCAACGGCGAAGGTGGCCAGTATGAGGCCGTGCTGACGGAAGTCGGCAAGAATCGGGCGACGGCCGAACTGGGCGCGTTCGACCCGCGCGATGTGGAACTGCCTTATACCGTGACGCTGGCGCAGGGGTTGCCGGAAGGCACCAAGATGGACTGGATCGTCGAGAAGGCCGTCGAACTGGGGGTTGCCGCGATACAGCCGCTGGCGGCGCGGCGCTGCGTGGTGCGCCTGTCCGCCGAGCGGGCACAGAAAAAGCTGGAGCACTGGCGCGGGGTGGTCGTGGCCGCCGCCGAGCAGAGCGGGCGCAACCGGCTGGCGGCGGTCGCCGAACCGGCCGAGTTCCGCGACTGGATCGGCACGCCGGCGGCCGGGCCGCGGCTGCTGCTGTCGCCACGCGGTACGGCATCGCTGGTGGACTGGGCACGCAGGGAGCATGACCTGCGCGGACCGCAGCCGGTGACGATCATGGTGGGGCCGGAAGGCGGCTTCACGGACGAGGAAGAGGATGCCGCGGTGCGCGCCGGGGCCATGATGGTGTCGATGGGGCCGCGCGTGCTGCGCACGGAGACGGCGGCGCTGGTGGCGATGGCGGTGCTGGCGGCGCTGTGGGGCGGCATGTAGGTGCCTCAAAACCAGGGTCCGTCCCTGGTTTTGAGGAAACTTTCCTGGAAAACAGGGACTGTCCCGGGTTTTTATTGTTGGCAGGGCGAAAAAAAACGCCGGCGCGAGCCGGCGTTTTCATGACTGCATCCACCGATCAGAAGCGATGGTTGTATTCCACGCCGATGCGGATGGCGCGTGGCTCGGTGTAGCTGATCACGCGGCCGTAGGTCGGCAGCACGTCCGTCGTGTAGTCCACGTTCTGCGTTTCGCTGATGGTCTGCTCGGTCTGCTTGTTGAAGACGTTGAACACGTCCAGCTTCACGGTCAGGCCCTTGACGAAGGCAGGACGGTACATCAGGTTCGCATCCAGGCGGATGTCCCACGGCAGCTTGCCGGAGGTACCACGCGGCGTTGCCTTGCCGTCGCAGTAGAAGTACACGGAACCGTAGTCGTAGTCGCCGTCGATGTCCGGCGCCTGGCCGAAGCAGCTGCGTGGACGGCCGGAAGCGGCCAGGAAGTTACCGCCAACCATCCACTCAGGCGTCACCTCGTAGTAGCCGAAGGCCTTGATCTGGTGCTTGCGGTGGTTCGGCAGCAGGCCGTACGAATTCACCATCAGCTCCGGCGTGTCCCACGTCGAGGTTGCCGCCACGTCGGTCTGCGCGTTGTCCGAACGGGTCTGGCCTTCCGTGTTGCCACGGCTGCGCGACCACGTGTAGTTGACGCGGCCATACCAGCCGTTGCTCAGCGGATGTTCGGCGAACAGGTCCACCGCCGTGTAGGTGCGCTTGGCTTTTTCGAAGCCCAGCTCGGCCGCGGTCAGGGTCACGGTTTCATACTTCTTGCCGTCGCCGGCGAAGTCGATCAGGAACGTGTTGTCACGGCCCGGATTGAACGACGCGCAGCCATAGGCCAGGCCCGACGAATCGACGCCATGCGCATCGGCCCAGGCGTAGAACGGACGTGCATCGCACTGGTCGTCGATCGTGGCCTTCAGGTCGCGGTAGGTCGCTTTCGCGCCCACGGTCAGCGCAGGCGTGATGACCTGCTCGAAGCCCAGCGTGATTTCATCCTGGTACGTCGGCTTCATGCCCTTTGCCGCCACCGAGTTGATGTCCTTCTCCTGGCCCAGCTCGTTGTTGGTCGAGTAGACGCCGGAAATGGCGTTCAGGCCGGTCGGCAGGCCGTACTGGTCGGTGCCGGAGTAGGTGAACTGCTGGCGGGTGAACGTGGAGCGGCTGGCGCCGCGCACGGCCAGGTGGGTCGGGATCTGCAGCGCGTAGCGGCCGGCGCTACCGAACACTTTCAGCGAAGCGTCGCCCTTCACGTCCCACGATGCGTTCAGGCGCGGCGAGACGATGTCCTTCGGCTCCAGGAACACCTGGCCGTCGCCGTTCAGGTTCTGGAAACCTTCCTTGCGGATGCCGGCCGTCACCAGGATGTCCTTCGTGACCTGCCAGCGGTCTTCCAGGTATTGCGCATCCTGCTTCGACGCGGCGCTGGTGCGCGAGTCGAAGATGGTCTGCGTCACGTAGTAGCCCTGGGTACCCAGGCCGCCGCCGCTGGCGACGGAAACGCGGGTGCCACCGAAGTTCAGCAGGGAATTCGGGTTGGTCGTGCGCTGGTAGGTCCACAAGCCGCCGCCGCCGTACACTTCGCCGGCGTTGGCCGAGGTCAGCGTGTTGTTGTCGACGCCGAAGCGCAGCGTATGGTCGCCCAGCTTGTATTCCAGGTCCAGGCGCTTCGAGCGGATGCGGCTCTCGGATTCGCCGGCCGCCACGAAACCGCTCAGCACCTGCGGGCTGGCATAGTTCAGGCCCGGATAACGCGTGTTGCTGTTCGAGCTCACCTGGAACAGGTCGCCGGGCACGGTGCCCACCGAGTTGTACTTGGCATAGTTCGGCGTCTTCGATTCGCCATACAGCGCGGAGATCGTCAGGTTGTCGCCGATATTGCCCACATAGCGCAGCACCTTGACATCGCCGCCCACGGAAGGCGTGAAGTCTTCGTTGTTCTTGTAGCTTTGCGAGCCGGTCAGTGCGCCACGCGTGTTGGTCGCGTAGTTGTAGCCGTACAGCGAACGGTCGGTCTTCGCTTCGTCGCCGATGAACGTCGCCTCGATGCGATGGCTGTCGGTGATGTTCCAGTCGAACTTGGCCAGGTAGCGGGTGGTCGTGTCCCTGTCCGATTCCCAGCCCAGCGTGTTCAGGTTCGATGCGGTACGGATACCGAGCACGAAATCATCCTCGTACTTGCGCTGCTCGACGGCGGCGAACA
>DASVVD010000026.1:0-1564 GCA_036386715.1 Pseudoduganella sp. | reverse complement strand
GCTTGCTTTGCACGAACAGGAACGCCACCGCCACGCCGGCCACCGTGGCCAGGGCAAATGCAAGGAACGTGATGCGCAGCGTGACGAGCAGTGCATCGAACAGCAGCTGCCAGTCCTCGACGAGCGTGCCGGCGATGGCGGTGGGCGACGGCACCAGGTAGACCGGCACCTGCATCGAAACGCAGACCGCCTGCCACACCGCCAGCAGCAGGAAGCCGAGCGCCAGCGGTGCCAGTGCGCGACGCACGCGCGGGTCGGCAATCAGGGGCTTTTCAAGCATGGAGTTCTCCTAGTCGTGTGCATTGGCCTCGACCAGCAGGTCGGACAATTGCTTGCAGTAGCCCATGAACCGGGGCGAGATGCGGAATGCGTCGTCGCGCACGGCCGGCCCCTCGATCGGCACGTCGGCGATCACGCGGCCCGGCCGTGCCGCCATCACGATCACCCGCGACGACAGGAACACCGCCTCGTAGATGCTGTGCGTGACGAACACCACCGTCAGGTCGCGCTGCGCCCACAGCTCGCGCAGGTCGGCGTCGAGCCTGTTGCGCGTGAATTCGTCGAGCGCGCCGAACGGCTCGTCCATCAGCAGCAGGTTCGGCTCGGTAGCCAGCGCGCGGGCGATCGAGGCGCGCATCTGCATGCCGCCTGACAGCTCGCGCGGATACACGTGGCCGAACTTCGCCAGCCCGACCAGGTCCAGCGCCTGCTCGACGCGCGGCGCGGCCTGGGCCCGCGGCACGCCTTTCAGGTCGAGCGGCAGCCGCACGTTATCGAGCACCTTCGCCCACGGCATCAGCGTCGCTTCCTGGAACACCATGGCCAGCGTGCGGCCGGGCGTGTCGACGGTGGCCATGCCTTCTCCCCACCAGCGCACGTGCCCGGCCGACGGGCTTTCCAGCCCGGCGAACATCTTCAGCAGCGTGCTCTTGCCGCAGCCCGACGGTCCCAGCAGCGAGACGAATTCGCCGCGGCCGATGCCCAGCTTCACGCGGTCCAGCGCGCGGGTGCCGTTCGGATAGGTCTTTTCCACGCCATTGGCGAACAGCACCGCCGGGGCGCCGCCCACGCCGGCGTCCGTGTCGGCCAGCAGGGTACTGTCATCGCGTTTCATGGCGCCTCCGGTGGATTGTGCACTTCCTCTTCGCCGTGTCGGGTCAGCAGGTCCATCAGCATGCGCCGCATCATCAGGCCCGGCTTGTCCGACTCCATGTGGAATTCGACGCGGCGCCGGGTGTCGACGCAGGCATCGGGATCGGTGGCCTCCAGGATGTCGCGGTCTTCCGACGTGATCGGCCGGTCCCAGTCGATCAGTTCCTGCGTCGAGCAGCTTTCCTCGCTGTCGTTGCGGTACAGCCATTGCACCAGCATCAGCGTGCCGTCATCGATCGGCGTGGCGCAGTTGTAGATGATGTGGTGGATACCGGATGCCGGGTACACGCAGCCGAAGCGGCGCGAAAATGGCATGTACCAGCGGTTTGTCAGGTGCCGCTCGGTGACCGGCTCCGTGGTGCCGGTGATGCGGAAGCTCGCCTCCGGATTGCGCACCGGCACATGCGTCTCG
>DASVVD010000025.1:0-2966 GCA_036386715.1 Pseudoduganella sp. | reverse complement strand
GGCACGTTCGTGTTCGCGCGTCCCGGCAAGTTCATCTGGACCTACCAGAAGCCTTATGAACAGGTGCTGCAGGCCGATGGCGACCAGCTGTTCATCTACGACAAGGACCTGAACCAGGTAACGGTCAAGAAGCTCGGCGATGCGCTGGGTTCCTCGCCGGCCGCGATCCTGTTCGGCTCCAACGACCTGGAGAAGAATTTCACCTTGTCCGAAGCGGGTACCCGCGACGGCCTGGAATGGCTGAAGGCCGTGCCGAAGGCCAAGGACACCAGCTTCGAGCTGATTTCGATCGGCCTGAAGAACGGCCAGCCGGAAGCGATGGAACTGAAGGACAACTTCGGCCAGGTGTCCACGCTGGCGTTCCGCAAGTTCGAGAAGAATCCATCGCTGGGCGCCACCGCGTTCCGGTTCGACGTGCCGAAGGGCGCCGACGTCGTCAAACAGTAAAACGGATAGCCATGGCCGATCTTTTTTCCACCGAGCCCCGGCAGCCGCTGGCCGAGGCGCTGCGCCCCAGGACGCTGGACGAAGTGATCGGCCAGGGCCACCTGCTGGGTGAAGGCAAGCCGCTGCGCCTGGCGTTCCAGGCCGGCAAGCCGCACTCGATGATCCTGTGGGGGCCGCCGGGCGTGGGCAAGACCACGCTGGCGCGGCTGACCGCCAATGCCTTCGATTCCGAGTTCATCGCGCTGTCCGCCGTGTTCGCGGGAGTGAAGGATATCCGCGCCGCCATGGAACAGGCGCAGCAGAACCTCGACCAGTTCGGCCGCAACACCATCCTGTTCGTCGACGAGATCCACCGCTTCAACAAGGCGCAGCAGGATGCGCTGCTGCCGTTCGTCGAGTCGGGCCTGGTCACGTTCATCGGCGCCACCACGGAAAACCCCAGCTTCGAAGTCAACTCGGCATTGCTGTCGCGCGCCCAGGTCTACGTGCTGAAATCGCTGACCGATGCCGAGATGCGCGAGCTGCTGGACAAGGCGCGCGTCTCCGCCTTGCCGGGCCTGACGTTCGACGACGTGGCCGTCGACACGCTGGTCGGCTTTGCCGACGGCGACGCCCGCCGCTTCCTGAACCTGCTGGAGCAGGCCGATACCGCGGCCCGCTCGTCGCGCATCACCCACATCGACGGCAAGTTCGTCGAGAACGCGATGACGCTGAACGCGCGCCGCTTCGACAAGGGCGGCGACAATTTCTACGACCAGATCTCGGCGCTGCACAAATCGGTGCGCGGCTCGCACCCGGATGCGGCGCTGTACTGGTTCTGCCGCATGATCGACGGCGGCGCCGACCCGCGCTACCTGGCGCGGCGCATCGTGCGCATGGCATGGGAGGATATCGGCCTGGCCGATCCGCGCGCACTGACGATCGTGAACGACGCCGCCGAGACCTATGAGCGGCTGGGCTCGCCGGAAGGCGAGCTGGCGCTCGGCCAGGCCGTCGTCTACCTCGCGATCGCCGCCAAGAGCAATGCCGGCTATAACGCCTTCAACGCCGCCATGGCGTTCGTCAAGAAGGACAAGTCGCGCGAAGTGCCGGTGCACCTGCGCAACGCGCCGACCAAGCTCATGAAGGAGCTGGGCTATGGGCACGAATACCGCTATGCTCATGACGAACCGAATGCGTATGCCGCCGGCGAAACCTACCTGCCGGACGGCATTGCCGAGCCGCGCTGGTACAAGCCGGTGCCGCGCGGGGTGGAAAGCAAGATTGCCGAGAAGCTGGCGTGGCTGCGGGAGCTGGACAGGCAGGCAGGCGAAGACTGAGAACCCAACATTGACAGCGGAGGGAACGTGGCGGCGACACTCATCGGCAACACCCAGGTCCTCATCGACGGCACCGGCCCCGACACCATCCTGATGCTGCACGGCTGGCCGGACACGGCGGCGCTGTGGGAGCCCCAGGTCGCCGCCTTTGCCCCATCCTTCCGCTGCGTGCGCTTCACCTGGCCCGGCTTCGAGCCCGGCGCGCCGCGCAAGGAACATTCGCTCGATTCGCTGCTCGCACTGTGCGAACAGGTGGTCCTGCAAACCAGCCCCGGCAGGCCGGTCACGCTGCTGGTGCACGACTGGGGCTGCGTGTTCGGCTACCGGTTCGCCCAGCGCCACCCGGACCTGGTGGCGCGCGTGATCGGCGTGGACATCGGCGACGCCGGTTCGAAGGCGCACCTGGACGAGATCGGCCTGAAGGGCATTCTCGGCATCATGGCGTACCAGTTGTGGCTGGCCACCGCGTGGAAGATCGGCGGGGGCATCGGCGAATCGATGACGCGTTCGCTGGCGAAGCGGATGCATGTGCCGGTCGCGCCGGATGCGCTCACGGCCGAGAAGAACTACCCGTACTATTCGACCTGGACCGGCAAATACCACGGCGCCCGGCCGTTCCGTCCGCTGTGTCCGATGCTGTTCATCTATGGCACGCGCAAGCCGTTCCTGTTCCGCTCTTCCGCCTGGAACGGCGCGCGCAAGCCGCTCATGTTCCATTCGTCCGCCTGGACTGCCGAGCTGAACGCCAAGCCCGGCAGCAAGGCGGTGGCGATGGACACCGACCACTGGCCGATGCTGCGCCAGCCCGAGGCCTTCAACCGGCTCGTGCTGGACTGGATCGGCCCACCCCTCACCACGGACAGCACCCATGCACTACCTGCTAACTTATGAACTCGCCGACGACTACCTGCAACGCCGGGGTGAATTCCGCAACGAACACCTGAAGCTGGCGTGGGACGCCGTCGAGCGCGGCGAACTGCTGCTGGCCGGCGCGGCCGGCGATCCGATCGACATTGCCCAGCTGGTCTTCACCATCGATTCGCCGGCGATTGCGGAAAATTTCGCCGCCGCCGATCCGTATGTGCAGCATGGCCTGGTCAGGCGCTGGACGGTGCGCAAATGGCACACCGTGGTCGGCGAGCTGGCCAGCACGCCGGTGCGCTGAAACCGGTCTTCCGTCACATGAAAGCAGCCCTCGTT
>DASVVD010000024.1:0-4535 GCA_036386715.1 Pseudoduganella sp. | reverse complement strand
GCAATCCCACAGGCATATCATGGAAAGATTGCTGTGCAGATCGTCCCGGGATGATCACAGCTGGAAGATTTTGTAGGAACATGCCTCGCTCAATGCAAAATTCACACTCCCGATACCCTGCTCGGCCGTTCCCGAGGTTCGGCCGACTATTGCTTCAAGCAATGTTCGCTGCCGTACGGATAGCCCTGAAAAGTGCGGAAACAAGGTGGGGCCTCGCTCTTCAGCCAGCGCAACAGCCGCGCTCGGCAATCGTGCGCCGATGGCATGGACTATTTGGTATGAAAATAGATAGTTGCCGTAGGACTAGGCTGACAATGGGTGATCTTACCAACCTACACCCCGGCGGATACCCGTCTTATGTTCGTTACCTACATAGGAACTTAAAGTACTACCAACGCGATCGGCGCCGTGCGGCATCTAACAGATGACCGCAAACCATGAATGAAGCGACCGACACGCGTTCCCGTACTTAAGCTCGTGAGGATAAAATGAACAATACTCAATTTGGCGTGTCCGACAAAACCTCGATGCCACTCGTTGCCGGCCTGCGGGAAGCCACCCGGCCGGTGATCAGCTACAGCGGCACGCAGCAGAACGAACTGCTGGCCGCCCTGCCTCGTGACGTGCTGGAATCGTTGTTCGAACACCTGGAGCTGGTGCAGCTGCCGTTTGGCAAAGAACTGTTCGAATATGGCAGCAAGCTGGAGAATGTGTATTTCCCTACGACTGCCATCGTTTCGCTGCTGTACGTGATGGAAGACGGTGCCACCACGGAGATTGCCGTGGTCGGTCATGAAGGCGTGGTCGGTGTGTCGATGTTCCCGGGCGAGCGGGCCATGTGCACCGCTGTCGTGCAGAGCGCCGGCTACGGCTACCGCCTGAAGGCGCAGGCGCTGCGCGACGCGTTCAACCAGGGCGGCGCCCTGCCCCAGCTGCTGATGCGCTATAACACCGCGCTGTTCGCCCAGATGGCACAGAACGCCGTGGGTGGCCGCCATAGCTCGATCGAACAGAAACTGTGCCGCTGGCTGCTGGACCGCCTGGACCGTTCGCCATCCAACGAGCTGAAAGTGACCCAGGAAATGATCTCGATCATGCTCGGCGTGCGCCGCGAAAGCATCACGGCCGCCGCCGGCAAGCTGCAGGAAGATGGCCTGATCACCTACCGCCGCGGCAACATCACTGTACTGGATCGTGAGGGACTGGAACGCTATGCGGGCGAGTGCTACAAGGTGGCAAAGACGGAATATGATCGCCTGCTCGTTGACGTAGCGGGTTGCTGAAAGGCGACTTCCCAGCAGTTCCTTCCACCAGGGCGCCATTCCTCAGCGGAATGCGCGCCTCGATGCATGTGCCCTTGTCGCCGCGCCCGCGGCGTATCGTCAGCGCCCCGCCCAGCAGCAGTGCCCGTTCCCGCATGCCCAGGATGCCATGCGACATCGGCTTGGCCAGCGTGTTCGATGCGATGCCGATACCGTCGTCGATGACTCGCAGCACCAGCCCTTCTTCCGTTTGCGTCAACGTCACCGAGACCTGGCTTGCCTTCGCATACTTGCGGATATTGGTCAGCGATTCCTGGACGATCCGGAACAGCGCGATCGACAGGCTGGCGTCGCCGGTGCGCACGATGGCGTCCACTTCCGGACCGATTTCGGTATCGCAGGCCAGCTTGGTCATGCGCGTGAAATCTTCCGTGTAACTGTCGATCGCCGCGCACAGGCCCAGGTTGTCCAGCAGGCTCGGCCTTAAGTCCTCGATGATGCGGCGCTTCAGCTCCACCGTCTCCACCAGCGTGGCGCGGGCCCGTTTCAGCTGCGCTGCCAGCTCAGGATGCGTCTTGTGCAATTGCTGGGTGACGGCACCGATATCCATGCTGATCGATGTCAGGTTGGCCCCCATCTCATCGTGCAGTTCGCGCGACAGGCGCGACTTTTCATCTTCGCTGATGGTGATCAGGTGCCGTGACAGCACCGAGAGCTGCTCGGTGCGCTGCGCCACCATGGCTTCCAGGTTTTCATTCGACTCCTGCAGCGCGTGCTCGACGGCAGCCTGCCGAATGTAGCTGCGCCGCACGAGCTGGTAGAACATCACCAGCACGACGATCGCGCCCGCGTTGATGAGCACGCCCAGGACGAGCGCCTTGTGGTATTCGTCGTAGAAACGCGCGCTGCGGGTGGCCAGGGTTTCGTTCTGCTCCTGGATCATGATCACGGTTTGCAGCCGGATCTCGTCCATGCCGCCGCGCTCGTCGCCATAGCGGGAAATGTTGACGATCTCGTCGAGTCCGCCGTGGTGGTAGACCTCGACAGCCTGGTTCAGCATCGTCAGCTTGCGGCGCACCAGCGTGTTCAGCTGGACCAGGTTCTTGAGTTGCGCCGGGTTATCGGCCAGCAATGCCTGCAGCAGCCGCACTTCCGTCTCGGTTTTGTTGAGGACGCTGCGGGTGGGGCCGAGATACACCTCGTTACCGGAGATGAAATAGCCGCGCATGCTGCTTTCCGCATCCTGGACCAGCACATCGAGGTACTGCAGGCGTTCGGCGACACGCGAGCTCTGCAGCACCTGCGCGTTGGCGCTTTTCAGTGCCTGGAGGTTATGGAAGAGAAACAGGCCGTTGACGATGAGGATCAGTGCGCAGGTAACGCACAAGACGGTCTTGTAGAGGGGCAGCCGGTGTTGCGGTGCTGCCTTCGCTGTGAAATACATCCTGAAGCATCCTTCGCTGGCGCGGACGGCGGTCAGGCCATTATAGCCGGGCCCCGTCTTTAATGCCCCATGGAAATGCTGCAGCGCAGGAATATTCCCCTGAAGAACAACAGATAGACTATGGTTACCGCCTCCCCACAACAAAAAACCGCTAGGACCGGTTCGAAAGGACCGGTGCTGGCGGCTGCGATGGAGCGGACCGCTGTCAGTCCAGCAGGTTGTTCTTCATTGCATAGTAGGTCAGGTCACTATTGGACTGCAAGCCCATTTTTTCCATGATCCGGGTGCGGTACGTGCTGACCGTCTTGATGCTGAGCGACAGCGCCGTGCCGATATCGGACACGGTGGCGCCACGCGCGAGGCGCAGGAACACCTGGAATTCGCGATCGGAGAGCTCGGTGTGCAGCGCCGTATTCGGATCACGGTCGAAGCTCTGTGCGAGCAGTTCGCCAACCTGGGAACTGACATAGCGGCGGCCCTGGAACACGGTGCGCACGGCGGTAATGAGTTCGTCCGCCTCGCATTCCTTGTTCAGGTAACCGTTGGCGCCCATCTTGAACAGGTTCAGCGCGTATTGCTGCGCCGGGTAACCGGAAAGGATCAACACGGGAAGATCAGGCTGGCCCTGGCGGATCGTGCGCAGCGTATCGATACCGCTTTGGTCGGGCATCGCGATATCGAGCAGCAGGACGTCGCAGATTTCACGGCGCGCAATGTCCAGTGCCTCGCGCCCGGTACTGCCTTCGGCCACGACCGAAAATTCGTCCGATTGCGAAAAGATCTGTTTGAAGCCTGCTCGTACTATCTGGTGATCGTCACAAATGGCAACGCGTATCATTGTTTCCCTCGTATATCCCTAGCTTGGGAAAGTAGCACTGGACCGCTCGCCGAGCGTCTGTATTTGCACTAACAGAATTTTAACGTTGATATTGTAACACCAATCATTTAACGTTCTGCCCCATTGTCGCGCCGACACGTGGCAGCGACCGGGGCAAAATAAAAGACGCTGGGTGGGCCCTGCGGCGCTGTGTTACTTCAACAGGGCCAGAACCGCCAGCAGTTCGCTGCGGATCATTTCCCGGTCGAGCGGCGGCGGCGGCGGCGGCGTATTGTCATCATACGCCTCTCCGGCGCTGCCACGGCTGTCCAGCTTGTTGCGCGCGCCGCTGATCGTGAATCCTTGCTCGTAGAGCAGTTCCCGGATGCGGCGGATCAGCAGCACTTCGTGGTGTTGGTAATAGCGGCGGTTGCCGCGACGCTTGACTGGCTTAAGCTGGGTAAATTCCTGTTCCCAGTAGCGCAGCACGTGCGGCTTTACGCCGCACAGGTCGCTGACTTCGCCGATCGTGAAGTAACGCTTGGCCGGAATGGGCGGCAAGCTGACCAGTTCGGCCTTGCTGAGGCGATCGTTCATGCCGATCCTTTATCAGGCCGCACGTGCCAGCGCGGCACTCTCTTCCACCATGCCCTTCAGCTTCTGGCTGGCATGGAAGGTCACGACGCGGCGCGCCGTGATGGGAATTTCTTCGCCCGTCTTCGGGTTGCGGCCTGGCCGCTGCGGCTTGTCGCGCAGCTGGAAATTGCCGAAACCGGAGAGCTTGACGGCCTCGCCGCGCTCGAGCGCATTGCGGATTTCGTCGAAGAAGGTTTCGACCATATCCTTGGCTTCGCGCTTGTTCAGCCCGACCTGTTCGAACAGCAGTTCGGCCAGTTCGGCCTTTGTCAGCGTAGGCAAGCTCTGTTCGGCTTCCTTACGTACCTTTGCAACCTGCATGGCGCTGTGCAACTCGGCATCCAGCGCAGATTGCATGACCGCGGTGTCGTTGTTG
>DASVVD010000023.1:0-2948 GCA_036386715.1 Pseudoduganella sp. | reverse complement strand
CCTTGACTTCCTTCAGGCGGCCGTCGGCGCCGTACATCTTGCCGCCGGCGCGGATCATGGCCGGCATCGACGCGTCGACGATGATGTCGCTCGGCGAATGGAAATTGGTGATGCCCTTGGCCGAGTCCACCATCGCCAGTTCCGGCCGGTGCTCGTGGCAGGCATGGATGTCGCGCATGATTTCCTCGCGCTGCGAATCGGGAAGCTTGGCGATCTTGTTGTACAGGTCGACCATGCCGTTGTCGACATTCACGCCGAGGCTGTCGAACAGTTCCTTGTGCTTGTCGAATGCCTCCTTGTAGAAGATGCGCACGCAATGCCCGAAGACGATCGGGTGCGACACCTTCATCATCGTCGCCTTCACGTGCAGCGAGAACATCACGCCCGAACTGTGCGCATCCTCGATCTGCTTTTCATAAAAGTCGCGCTGCTCGATGGCGAAATCATCGACTCGATGTTCATGAGCAAAAAGTCCTTGCTGGCCTTTTACGAAAAGCAGATCGAAGATGCCAAGAACACCGGCGTGATGTTCTCGCTGCACGTCAAGGCCACCATGATGAAGGTGTCGCACCCGATCGTGTTCGGCCACTGCGTGCGCATGTTCTACAAGGAAGCGTTCGAGAAGCACGCCGCGCTGTTCGACAGCCTGGGCATCAACGTCAACAACGGCATGGCCGACCTGTACAACAAGATCGCCACCCTGCCGGCCTCGCAGCGCGAGGAAGTCGAGCGCGACCTGCACGCCTGCCAGGAAAACCGTCCGCCGCTGGCGATGGTCGATTCGGCCAAGGGCATCACCAACTTCCACTCGCCGAACGACGTGATCGTCGACGCGTCGATGCCGGCCATGATCCGCGCCGGCGGCAAGATGTACGGTGCCGATGGCCGCCTGAAGGAAGTCAAGGCCGTGATCCCGGAAAGCACCTTCGCCCGGATCTACCAGGAAATCATCAACTTCTGCAAATGGCATGGCGCCTTCGATCCGCGCACGATGGGCACCGTGCCCAACGTGGGCCTGATGGCCCAGCAGGCCGAGGAATACGGCTCGCACGACAAGACGTTCGAAGTGCCGGAAGGCGGCGTGGCGAACATCACCGACCTGGCCACTGGCGAAGTGCTGCTGACGCAGACCGTCGAGCAGGGCGACATCTGGCGCATGTGCCAGGTGAAGGATGCGCCGATCCGCGACTGGGTCAAGCTGGCCGTCACCCGCGCGCGCAACTCCGGCATGCCGGCCGTGTTCTGGCTGGACCCGTACCGCCCGCACGAGAACGAGCTGATCAAGAAGGTCACCACGTACCTGAAGGACCACGACACCACCGGCCTGCACATCGAGATCATGTCGCAGGTGCGCGCCATGCGCTACACGCTGGAACGCGTGGCCCGCGGCCTGGACACCATCTCGGTCACCGGCAACATCCTGCGCGACTACCTGACCGACCTGTTCCCGATCATGGAACTGGGCACGTCGGCGAAGATGCTGTCGATCGTGCCGCTGATGGCCGGCGGCGGCATGTACGAAACGGGCGCCGGCGGTTCGGCACCGAAGCACGTGCAGCAGCTCACCGAGGAAAACCACCTGCGCTGGGATTCGCTGGGCGAGTTCCTGGCCCTGGCCGTGAGCCTGGAAGACCTGGGCATCAAGACCGGCAGCGCCAAGGCCAAGCTGCTGGCCAGGACGCTGGACGCGGCCACCGGCAAGCTGCTGGACAACCGCAAGTCGCCGTCGCCGAAGACCGGCGAGCTCGATAACCGCGGCTCGCAGTTCTACCTGTCGCTGTACTGGGCGCAGGAGCTGGCCGCGCAAACGGAAGACGCCGAACTGGCGGCCTACTTCGCACCGCTGGCCAGGTCGCTGGGCGAGAACGAGCAGAAGATCGTTGCCGAGCTGCTGGAAGTGCAGGGCAAGCCGGCCGACATCGGCGGCTACTACAAGGCCGACGAAGCCAAGGTGAAGGCCATCATGCGTCCGAGCGCCACGTTCAACAACGCGCTGGCGGCACTGGGCGGCTGATCGCCGGTTGCTGCGAATGAAAAAGGCCGGTTGCTCACGCAACCGGCCTTTTTTTATTTGCCGCCCTGGCTGCGCGCCCTGCGCCGCCGCGCCAGCCCCAGCACACCCAGCCCGCCCAGCAGCAGCATGCCCGTCGCCGGCTCCGGCACCGGGCTCACGCCCACGGCGACATCGGTCATGCCCGGCAGGTAGCCGTCGCCCAGCGTGTCGATGCGAAAGCCCGTGAAGTACTCGCCGGCACCGGTGGACTGGAAGCCCTGGAACGTCAGGCCGGCGGCGCCGTCGGCCAGCGCCACGCCGTTGAAGCTGTAGCTGGCCTGGTTGGTGGTGAGCGTGATGTCGACCGGGCCCGCGGTCACCGCCGCATCGAAGCCGAACAGGGTGTAGCCCGCCGCGATACTGCCGGCCAGGCCGGTGAAGTAATCGTTCGAGATCACGGTGCGCAGGCTGCCGATCGAGTAGCCGCTGCCCGCGCCGACGGTGATGTTCAGGTCCGAAGCATAGGTGACATCGCCGCGCGTGAACGGGTCGCCCGGGGCCTGGAAGCCGGCGCCGAAATCGTCGAAGTTGCTGTTGTAGACGATCGTGCCGAGCGCATCGAAGGCAGCGCGGTCGGTCACGAGGAGCACATCGGCGGAAGCCGCCGTGGCCGTGGCGGCCAGCGCCAGGGCGGTGGCCAGCCGGGCGAGTCTGGTATTCATGGTGAGTCTGGTAGTCATCGGGTCATGCCTCATCGGTTATTTGCGCACCAGCGACCATTGCTGGCTGGCGCCGCCGTGCAGCGGGTACTGCAGGATCGGCGCGTTGTTCGCCGTGCTCTGGTTGCTCACTTCGGCCACCAGGCCATTGAGCTTGTTCCTGATCGTGACAGGGCTGCCGTCGGCACCTGCGAACTGCCATTTCTGGCCGTCGCCGCCCCAGTACGACCACTGCG
>DASVVD010000022.1:0-4985 GCA_036386715.1 Pseudoduganella sp. | reverse complement strand
GCAGGCAGGTCTGGTAGAACAGCGCGCCCGCATCGGTCAGCGCCAGGCGCCGCGTGGTGCGCTCGAACAGGCGGGTACCGAGGCGCGCCTCGAGCCGCGCGATGCCCTTGCTTACTGCAGAGCTGGTGAGGTGCAGGCGCTCGGCGGCGGACACGAAGCTGCCCCGCTCGACGACGCTGACGAACACATCGATGCCCTTCAGGCGTTCGGAGGAAAACATGGATTGATGATCTGAGTTCGTGTATTTCGGTAAATAGTACCAGTAATAAGAATGTCATTCTTCAATACACTGGCATTCCTGTTTTTTCCGGTTTCCACATGAACACTTCGACCCTTTTCGCGTCCCGTACCACCAACGATTCACCCAGCCGCAGCGGCCTGCAGATCGCCATCATGGCCGTCGCCGCGTTTGCGATCGTCACCACCGAGTACCTGATCCTCGGCCTGCTGCCGGCACTGGCACGCGACCTGCGGGTGTCCGTCGCAGTGGCCGGCCAGCTGGTTACGCTGTTCGCGTTTACCGTGATGCTGTTCGGCCCGCTGCTCACGGCCCGGCTGGCGCATGTCGGCCGCAAGGGCCTGTTCGTGGCGATCCTGCTGGTGTTCTGCGCGTCGAATGCGCTGGCGGCCCTGGCCCCCAACATCTGGGTGCTCGCGCTGGCGCGCTTCATTCCCGCGCTGATGCTGCCGGTGTTCTGGGGCACGGCCAGCGAAACGGCCGGCCAGCTCGCCGGGCCGGGCAATGCGGGCCGCGCCGTGGCCACCGTCTATCTCGGCATTTCGGCCGCGCTGGTATTCGGTATTCCGCTCGGCACGCTGGCTGCCGATGCCCTCGGCTGGCGCAACACGTTCTGGATCCTGTCCGCTTTGGCGCTGCTGATGGCCGTGCTGATGCAGGCGTGCATGCCGGCCTTGCCGCAGCCCGCGGCAGCCCACGGCGCACAGCAGTCGGCCATGCTGCGCGACCCGCGCTTTCTCGCCCACGTGGGCCTCTCCGTGCTGGTGTTCACCGCCATGTTCACGGCCTACACTTACCTGGCGGATTTCCTTGGCCGCGTCGCCGGCATTCCTTCGGCCCACGTGGGCTGGTGGCTGATGGGCTTCGGGCTGGTGGGCATGGCCGGCAACTGGATCGGCGGCCGCGTGGTGGACGCCAATCCCCTCGGCGCCACGATCGGCTTCCTGGCGCTGCTCGCCGCCGCCATGGTGGCGGCGCTGCTGCTGCCGGCGCGACACGGCTGGCTCGCGCTGGCGGTGGCCGCGTGGGGCCTGGCCTACACGGCGCTGTTCCCGATCTGCCAGGTGCGCGTGATGAAGGCCGGATCGAAGGCGCAGGCGCTGGCGGCCTCGATGAACATCTCCGCCGCCAACGCCGGCACCGGGCTGGGCGCCATCTTCGGCGGCCTCGGCATCGAACACGTGGGCCTCGGCGCGCTGGGGTATCTTGCCGCCGGGATCGCCGTACTGGGGATCGTGGTGGCCTGGCTGATGCGGCGAGCGGCTACACTGGCCTCCTCTCCCGCACACTGAAGGAAGCCATGCACATCGATGCCGCCCGCACCCTCGTCCAACGCGAACTGCTGCCCCGCTGGCCCGGCGCCAGGGTGGCCATCATCGGCGGCTCGATCGCGCGCGGCGAAGCCACGCCGACGTCCGACATCGACCTGCTGCTGGTGTTCGACCATGTCGACCAGGCCTGGCGCAACACACTGAAGGTGGGACCGCAAACGGTCGAGCTGTTCGGCCACGATCCGGCCACGTTCGACTACTTCTGCCGCGAGATCGACCGGCCCAACGGCCGGATGCCGCTGGCGAACATGGTCCTCGACGGCGTGGATGTGCTCGGCGACGTGCCCGGTGCCGGCGCGGCGGCATGGCTGCGGGCCCACGCGCAGGAACTGCTCGACCTTGGTCCGCCGGCACTGACGCCGGCCATGCTGGCCAGCCGGCGCTATGAAATCACCACGCTGCTCGAAGACCTGGCCGACGGTGCCGCACCGGACGAATTGCTGGCCACCGCCGTCAAGCTGTACGACGCGCTGGCCGGGTTCGCGCTGCGCGCGGCCGGCGCCTGGACCGGTGTCGGCAAGCACCTGGCGCGGCGGCTGCGCGTCGTCGACCCCGCCCTGGCCACCGATCTCGTCGCCGCCATGGGCATGCTCGGCGCCGACCCGGCGGCCGGGAAAGCGCTGTTCGACGCGGCGGTGCGCCGCACGCTGGCGCCCCATGGCGGCCCTTTGCTGGAAGGGTTCACGCTGCCGGCACCAGGCCAGTGGCGCAGCGAGGGCATCGCTTTTCCGCCGGCATATCCATCTTCATATGGATGCGCCTGAAAAATTGATTGGCCATCGGCCGCGGATGCAGTTATGTTGGGCGCCCCGCCATCGACCGGATTGCCGCCCATGCTGACGCCCTTCTCCCTTCGGCTCGCCGCCGTACTGGCCCTGTCCTCAAGCCTGTTTGCCATGCCGGCAATCGCCCAGCATGAGGCGCGGCCTGCGAAGGGCCTGTCGACCGGGACCTGGACGCCGGACAACGGCAACGGCACCTTCACCAACCCGCTGTTCTACGACGAGTTCTCCGATCCGGACATGATCCGCGTGGGCGACTGGTTCTACCTGACCGGCACCACCATGCACGCGATGCCGGGCCTGCCGGTGCTGCGCTCGAAGGACCTGGTGAACTGGGAATTCATGAGCTACGCGGCGCCGAAGCTCGATTTCGGGCCGCAGTTCCGGCTGGAAGACGGCAAGTCGATCTACGGCCAGGGCATCTGGGCGCCCAGCTTGCGCTTCCACGACGGCACCTTTTATATCTTCACCAACGTGAACGGCCGCGGCACGCAGATCTATACCGCCACCGACCCGAAAGGCCCGTGGACGCACCGCGAGATGAAGCGCAGCCTGCACGACCTGTCGGTGCTGTTCGACGACGACGGCAAGGTCTACGTGGTGTGGGATCACCAGGAAATGAAGGTGGCGCAGCTGACCGACGACCTGAGCGACCTCGTGCCCGGCACCGAGAAGGTGGTGTTCTCGAAAGACCAAGGCATGGGCGAAGGCGCCCACTTCCTGAAGATCGACGGCAAGTACTACATCCTCAGCGCGAACTACGCCGGTGGCTTCCGCATGCCGGCCGCGCGTGCCGACACCCCGTTCGGCCCGTGGGAGGTCAACCACTCGATCAGCACTAATGAAGGCTTCGGCATGGCCGAGGGCAACCGGCTGAAGAAGAACGAGGCGCCATTCGAGGTGGTTTCCGGCAATCCCAAGCGCCACGACTCCACAGCGATCCACCAGGGCGGCATCGTGTTCACGCCGGCTGGCGAATGGTGGGGCTACTCGATGATGGACTACAACTCGGTGGGGCGCCTGCTGTCGCTGTCGCCGGTCACCTGGCAGAATGGCTGGCCCTACTTCGGCCTGCCCGGCAACCTGGGCCGCAACCCGCGCACGTGGGTCAAGCCGAAGACGGCGGAGCCGCAGCCGATCCAGGTGCCCTACCAGCGCAGCGACGATTTCTCGGGTTCTTCACTGAAGCCAGTCTGGCAGTGGAACCACGTGCCGGTGGACGGCAAATGGTCGCTGGCCGAGCGGCCGGGCTTCCTGCGGCTGCGCGCGCTGCCGGCGAAGTCGTTCTGGGAGGCCAGGAACAGCCTGACGCAGCGGGCCATCGGACCGCGCTCCTCGCCGACCGTGGCGCTGGACGCGGCGGGCCTGAAGGATGGCGACGTGGCCGGCCTGGCGCTGCTCAACCTGCCCTATGCGACCTTGGGCGTGGAGAAGACCGCCGGCGGCCTGTCGGTTGCCGTGTTCGACCAGGCCCGCAATGCCACGAAACGGCTGCCCATCAAAGCCTCGCGAGTGTGGCTGCGGGCCGATGCCGATTTCCTGACCGAGAAGGCGCGCTTCTCGTATTCGGTCGACGGCACCAGGTTCGTGCCGCTCGGCGACGAGTTCACGATGGTCTTCCAGCTCAAGACGTTCCAGGGCGTGCGCTATGCACTCTTCAATTACAACACGACTGGCAGCGAAGGCGGCGTGGCGGACTTCGACAGTGTCGACATCCATCAGCCGAACCCGCATGGGCTGATGCGTGCCATTCCAGTCGGGAAGCCGGTGACGCTGACCTCATTTGGTGCGAAGACCGGGTTGCGCGCCGCGGGCGGCAAGGTGGCCGTTGGGGCGCCCTCCCCGTTTACAGTCGAGGATATGGGACTGGGCCGGGTTGCCCTGCGTTCTGGCCCTGGCAGGCAATACCTGACCGTGGATGCCGATGGCGCCGTGTCGCTGGACGATGGTGCGCCCGGCCAAGCGCAGAGCTTCCAGTGGATCGAGACGCCGACCGGGGAGCTGGTGCTGATGTCGCTGTCTAATAACCGATTCCTGCGGGTGGATGCTGCTTCGCAGGTGGTCGCGGTGGATAGCCCGGGGCCGCTGACCGAGAGTGGTGATGGGACGCGGTTTGGTTGGAAATGAGCCAGGAATGAGCTGGAGTACTGCTGCAGGGCGCGACGCAGGCGCCAGTTATCCGCGATAACGCAGATTAACGTCACCTGGACCAGTACATCGAGCGCCTCCGGACCCATGAAGTGCCGTCTGGGGAGCGACTGGCCGGATACACCGGCCAGTCGCCTAGAAGTCGCCGCCGTGATGAATGTACCGGTAGCCGCCCTGCCCGCTGCCGTCCTGGATTTCCCACGCAAACTGCACGCCGTCATCGGCCAGGCGGAACCACAGCACGATCGCACGCCGGGGACCGGCCTTCACCTGTGAAAACAGTTCGTCGGGCAGGCGGCTCAATACTTCCACCGTGTAGTCGCCCACCACCGTCCCGGTCGTCCAGTACTCGCCCGGCTCGGTGTTTTCCCGCCACGTGATGCGTGCACGCCGCGGGAACGACATATTGACGCTGAACATGGAACTCGTCCCGGGATTCCTGTGGCTCAAGGTTGCAGACCCAAACAGCCTGTTGCCGGCATCCGT
>DASVVD010000021.1:0-8213 GCA_036386715.1 Pseudoduganella sp. | reverse complement strand
CCACCAGCAGCGGCGCGCCGTGTGCCAGTGCCACTTCCATGGCGGCCAGCAGTACCTGGGCGTTGCTGCAACAGACGCTGGACAGGCCGACGGCGGCGCCGGCGTGGTGCTGGCGGATCAGGGTTTGCAAGGGGGACATCATGGCTCCCGGTGGGTGGAATGAGAGGTTTGCCGCGCCGGCAGTGCCGCGCTGGAGTGGAGTGCCTGGCGCGCCAGCAGTGCCGCGCAGGAATCAAAGGTGTGGCGCGCCAGCAGTGCCGCGCCACGTGCGCCGCCCGCGTCGCCGAAGACCGGCGGCAGGATTGGCGGCACGCCGAGGCCGGGAATCAGGTGGTGACGGATCGCGTCCGGCAGGCCGGCATACAGGTGCCGCAGGCGCGACAGGCCGCCGCCCAGCACGATCACATGGGGGTCGTAGGCGAGCACGATGCGGGCCAGCGCGGCACCGAGCAGGTCGAGGTGCGCGTCGAACACGCGGCCGGCCAGCGGCTCGCCTGCAGCGCGGCGTTCGGCCAGTATCTCGGCGCTGTCGCCGCTCCCGCCGAAATGCGCATGCAGGCGCCGCAGGCCGGTGCCGGAAACGTAGCTTTCCAGGCAGGCGGAACGGCCGCAGGCGCAGGGCAGCAGCGGCAGGTCATAGGCGTCCAGCAGGGCGGGATCGAGGGGCCAGTGGCCCCATTCGCCGGCCGCGCCGTGCAGGCCGCGCACCAGCCGCCCTTGCACCACGTAGCCGGCGCCGGCGCCGGTACCGAGAATCAGCCCGAATGCGCTGGCGGCGCCGTCCGCTGCGCCGCCATGCGCCTCGGACAGCGCGAAGCACTGGCAGTCGTTGCCCAGCACGATCGGCCGGTCCAGGCGCTGGCGCAGCACCGGCAGCAGCTCGCGACCGGTCAGGCACGGCACGTTGGCGCACAGGTGGGTGCCGCTGGCGGCATCGACGATGCCGGGCACGCCGATGCCGATGGCCGCGCTGCCGCCCAGTTCGGCGTCGGCACCGCGCACCAGGTCGAGCAATGCCTCGACGAGCGCGGCATAGTCTGCGCCAGGCGTGGCGATGCGTCGCCGGTAGCGCACGGCGAGGTCCGCAGCGGGCCCGGCATCGCAGGCCACCAGTTCGATCTTGGTGCCACCGAGATCGATGCCGTAGTGATGGTCAGGCGTACGCATGGTCATGGATGGTGACGCCCTGGACCACGCGGTTGACGGTACCATCCGGGAACGGCGAGTCCGGCGTCAGGCCGAGGCGCAGCGACTGGTGCAGCGCCAGTACCTGGGCAAAGATCACATGGCAGGCTGCCAGCCATGCGTCGGGCAGTGTGTCCGGCGCACCGAGCGCGCCGCCATCGACGGCGATGACGTCCGCCGCGACACCGTCGCGCCGCAGTTCGTCCAGCAGGTCCTGGTCGTAGCGGCGCGCGTGCGGATGCTGGCTGTGGAACAGCACTACCAGGCTATCCCGGTTCAGCACGGCTTTCGGGCCGTGGCGGAACCCCAGCGGCGTGTTGGCCAGTGCCACGATCCGCCCGCCGGACAGTTCCAGCACCTTCAGTGCGGCCTCGCGCGCCAGCGCTTCCAGCGGTCCGCCTGCCAGGTAGACGATGCGTTGCAGCGACAGCTGGCCCAGCGCGTGCCAGTCGGCGGCTTGCCCCGCAAGCCACCGTTCGGCCAGCGTGGCGAGCGTGTCGATGCGCGCCAGGACAGCCGGCAGCGGTTCCGGTCCCAGAAGGGCAAGGGCGGCCAGCAGCATGGTCGTGAAGCTGCTGGTCATGGCAAAGCCACGGTCGCAGCAGGCTGGTGGCAGCACCAGATTGATGGTGTCGTTCCGGGCGCCGCCTTCGCGTGCCAGCCGGCCTTCGGCATTGCAGGTGATGTTGAGGAAGCGGGCGCCAGGCACCCTGGCACGTACCAGCTCTACGGCCGCCAGGCTTTCCGGGCTGCTGCCGCTGCGTGCGAACGATACCAGGAGCACGGGTTGACCGGCCGTCCGAAACGGCAGGTAAGATGCCGGATGGCTCAGCAGGCTGGTGGTGGCAAGGGCGCGCACCCGGGCCGGCCAGGCGGCGTCGAGATGGTCGGCCGCCAGTTCGCCCACGTAGGCCGACGTGCCGGCACCGGTCAGCAGCACCAGCGAGGCAGGATCGGCGAGCAGCGCATGGAGGCTGGCACGCGCATCCGGCGGCAGCAGGTCCAGGCAGGCCGGGATCTGGCGCCAGACCTCGGGCTGTTGCGCAATTTCCTGCGCCGTGTCCATGCCGCCACCGGCAGTCCAGCACACTGCCGGCAAGTGATGAAGGGTTGCCATACTGGTCTTTCCTGTCGGGTTGTTTGGTTCCATGCATGGTAACGTTAACCTGTCAGGCTTGCCAGATTCGCTTTCGCATTTCACTTACGATTGAAAAAGCGAAAGGAAAGTGTCAGCGCGGGGATCGCCGCCGGGGGATAATCCGCTTGCTCATGTGAAAGGAGTCAAGATGGGGAAGCGGGATCACGCCGGCAAAACCGGAGTGGCTACCTTGGCTCGACCCCTCATCGCCGATTGAATCGCGTGGCCCCATACGGCATGCGGTGCCGGATCACATGGATCTCCAGGTTGCCGATGCAGAGGAGTCCTTCCTCGCGCACGGCCGCGCCGCAGCGCGCCTCACGCCACCGTGGGCGCCCCACAGTAAGGCCTGCAGTCGAGCGGCGTGTCGATCGTGAAAGTGGTACCCCGTTCGGCGTGGCTGTCCACGTTGATGCTGCCGGCGTGGCTTTCCGCCACCGCCCGCACGTAGGGCAGGCCGATGCCCCAGCCGTTGGTGCGGGTATGCCTGGCTTTTTCGGACCGGCGATACATCTGGAAGATCGATTCCTGTTCTTCAGGCGGTATCGGATTGCCGTCGTTGTGCACGGAAAGCTGCAGCCGGCCATGGAATTCGTCGGCCCTGATCGTGACAGGGCTGCCGGCCCGGCCATATTTTGCCGCGTTGCTGACCAGGTTCTCGATGGCGCGCCGCAGCGCCGAGCGGTCCCACCAGCCGACGATCGGCGCCCGGTCCGCGAAATCGATGCGCGGCCGGCCGGTTCCGGCGCTGTTGATCTGGATTTCCTTGATCACTTCACGGATATCGAATTGCGCCAGTTGCAGTGACAGCTGTTCGCCGCTATGGAATGCCATCGTGTCGAGCAGTTCGTGGATCATCGCGTCCATGCGATGCGCGTTGTCGAGCGCCTTCGCCGCCAGCGTCTTGATCCGTGCAGGATCGTTGAGCATCAGGATCAGTTCCAGCGCCGCCGAGACGGTGCCCAGCGGACCGCGCAGGTCGTGCGTGAGCGCCGCCGCAAAGCGTTCGCGCAGGGCAGTGTGGGCCATCACGAAACCGGAAACGGCGGCCTGGATGCCGTTGTCGATCGAGGCCTCCAGCGTGAGCAGTTCGCTGCGCGTGAGCTGTACCCCTTCCCGGTAGAGCACATCGTAGATCGCCCAGCGGAACAGCTGGTACTCGCGGATCAGGGATTCGTGGTCGTAAGCCGTGATGCGCGCGCGCTCGCCGCCATGCTCGATGGCCACCGTGGTGCCGCTGCCGCCATCGGCCCGCGGATAATCCGGCGTCAGCGCCTGGACAATGTTGTCATAGAACGAGGGTAGCGTATCGATGAGGATCGGATGCGACAGCGGCCTCGCCTTGTCGAGGCACGCACGCACTCTTGTTTCCCATTCGGCCAGTACAGCTTCGCGCAGCTCGAGCATGCGCAGCGATGTCACCGATAACCCGCCCGGGTCCGGTTGCTGGTCGGTTGCTTGCATCGTCATGCCTCCGGAACGATCACCTTTAACGAACAGTATCGCACCGTCTCGAACGACGAGACGCCAGCATGCAGGCGGTGAAGGTATTGTCGGTTATGGTCCGGCATCAGCGACATATCCTGCCAAGAATATGGTAGCGACGGCGCATATGGAATACTGCATCGAAACTTTCCCCTGTTAAATAAAGGAGTGGGTTTGCTGCGTTAACAAGGATAATGCCTGAGCAGGCAATGAAAGTGCATTCAAGCTGTATAAATCCGGTTTGGCAGCGCGGTGGATTGCAATGAAATCGGAAAAGTGCCTGCTGAATTGTGCTGCTGTCCTGAATAATCATCTCCAGCACGAAAATAAATCCGAAAAGAGTTGGTTATTCGGCCCAGGTGCTGTATCTTCTGGCCTGCACTAAATCAAGTCGTTGTTATTGTTGGTCTTTCTCTCCCGTTCGCCGTTTGGCGGTCCTGTTTGATTTCCTCCGTTTATCCCTCTTGGTCGAATGTGCATCTCGGGCGTCTTTGCCCATGCAATTTTTAAGGACTAATCAAATGACTACTCAAACCGGCACCGTGAAATGGTTCAACGATTCCAAGGGCTTCGGCTTCATTACGCCTGACGCAGGCGGCGCCGACCTGTTTGCCCATTTCCAAGACATTCAATCGGAAGGTTTCAAGAGCCTTGCCGAGAACCAGCGCGTTTCGTACGAGCGCTCGACGGGTCCTAAAGGCGAAAAAGCCGGCAATATCCGCGCGATCTGATCGGCCAGGCTGATCGCCGGCCCGCACCGCGCAGATAGCGCGGGCGCCGCCGCAGCGTACAGCCCCAGCCCGCAATGCAAAAGCCCACCGCATGGTGGGCTTTTGCATTGCGGCGCCGGTTACCGGATTCCCGCCGAGCATGGCGTTTCCGGCCCGGTCCGGCTTCGGAAGGGCGGTGCTACAGGTGGGACGGGGCCGATGTCTACCGGGACGTGGCGGCGCCGGCATTGCCCGCCTGGCCGGTCTGGATCCGCGCGGGCTGCAGCTCGCCGGGCCCGGCATTGTACGGCCACAGGAACCAGGCCACCGTGACGGCAAGGACGAACAGCGCGGTACCGGTCATCTTCATGATGGCGTCTTGTACCTAGATTGGGCTGCCGGCACGCACCGCAAAGGGCCAGTGCAGGGGAAAGCGCTCGACCCAGGAACGTGCTTCGCTGAACGCATGGTCTTGCGCAGCGCTGTTGCTCTGGAAGGAATCCGCAAGGGATTTCTCCAGGTGGCGCACCTCGCCGCTCACGCCGACCTTGATGCTGCTGAGGTAGGCGATACTTCCGCCGAGGGGATAACTGGTCACGTCGATCACGTGGCCACGATACGATTGAGATGGCATGCTGTACTCCGCTGAACAATGACCGGCTTGCGCCGGAAGCAGTGCGGGATGGGGGAGATCCTGAAATCCCATCGCGGACTGCAATAAGGACCGATATCGGCCGGCACGCACCGCCAGTCGGGCCAAGGGCCCCGGTAGCGGAGGGTGCAAGTGCATAGTAATTTGCTATGTGAGCACTAAAGGGGCAGTGTACGCGCTTCACGGCGGCTTGTTTCAGTTATTTCAATTCTTTCCGGCTATTGCATTCGGGTAAGCAGTCGATAACGCCTGCTGCAGTGATCGAGTCGCTACAGGACCACATTCCAGCCGGCTGCTGCGCGAGTCCAGAAGTGTTCGCCCGCAGAGATCCAGGTCGAGTTCCATGCCCGGAGGCGAACGTAGAAGCAGCGTTAGGCCGGCCCTGCCGGCGTCTGCCGGTGTCTCGCCAGCCAATCCAGCGCGACATGCGATGTAGCGGATGAGACGAATGTTGGCCAGAACACACAAGGCCGTAATGTTGATCAGGCAATATAATAGGTTCCGCCAAGACAATCTCGTCCAGCCAACGTCATTTATCTGCATATCCAACCATGCTTACAGAACTGCCAGGCCTTGTCCTGTCGCGAACCATTCCAAGCGATTGCCTGATGGGGATCGCCACCGGTGCTTACAAAATCTACGGTGGCGTCATCCGCGACTCGTCCGGTCAGATAGTCGCGCATCTGGTCAACAACAGCGCCAGCCTGCTGGGCGCGTCACCTCTTTCGGCGCTTGTCGAGGCGGTCAATACGGTTCAGCTCTACAAGATTGGCCAGTCTGTGGCAAATCTTGAGACAGCTACCGCTCAGCTCATTAATCTTGCGCAGGGCACGGCAATCTTGTCCGGATTGACGCTGGCCGTGAGCGTCGGCGGCTTTGGGCTCCTGTTGAGCCGACTTACCCGGCTGGAAAAAAAACTTGGCGAGCTCGCCAAGGACGTCAAGGCCATTCACAGCTTTCTCCAGTCGCAAGAGCGGGCAGCACTCAACAATGCCTTACAGACGCTTTCGGTATTGACTCGCGAGCAGGATGAAAAAATCCGGATTCCTTTGCTGGTCAATGCCCGCCAGGCCATAGGAACGATCCACCAGCGGTATCGTGATCAATTGCGGGGTGCAAATGCGATTGAAGAAGTGTTGGCGATTGAAGAGTATTTCTCTACGACGGCACTCAGTCATGCCCTGTGCACTGCCGAACTGGGGATGCAGTCGGCAGCTGCAACCGAACTGAACGGCGCGCATCTGTTCTGGCGGGAGGAAGTCAGGCGAATCAGCAAGACGCTGATTCTTTGCGATCCGCAAAGGTTCCTGACCTCGGCGCACAAGAATGTCAAAACGGAGGAGCTTGTCGACTGGCTCGATTTTGCGCATGATTCACAGCACGGGATCGGTTGGATTGATGTGCTGCGCGAACAGTCGTCCAGCTTCCGGTTGCCAAAATTCGGCACCGATACGACCGGCGACATGGCGATTGATCTGATCAGAAAATTCCATGCCCGCGACAAGGTATTCGCAGGTTACACGGCGCAGTATCAGTATCTCGCCAAACATGGAATTTTTCCCAGTGAACATCAACAATACGTTGAACGGCTCGGTCGCTCGGGTACAGTCAACGGATGCCATGTGCTTTTATCCAGGGAATACCGGCTCAAGTCCGCATGACCAGCCGCCCGGCCGCGAGCGGCCGGCCCTTTGACTTGACTCAGAACCGGTAATCCACCGTCACCCCCACGCGCCGGAACGAGTTTTCGCCCAGGCTGTACGCAAAGCCGGAACCGGCGCCCTTGCCGGGCAGCGGATAGACGATCGCGTTCGGCACCCGCGTGTCGTTCAGGTTGCGGGCATAGATCTGCGCGCTCCACTTGTTGTCCGGCGCATTCAGGCCCAGGCGCAGCGACGAGATCGTGTGGCCACCGAAGCTGCAGTTGTCGTCGACCGAATTGCAGTAGCGCACGCGGCTCTTGTACACCAGGTCGCCGCCGAGGCGCAGCTCGTAGTCGCCCGGCAGGTCCCAGCTGTAGTCGGCCGATGCCGTGGCCTTCTGTTTTGGGGAATACAGCAGCCGCTGGCCGCCCACGTCGCCGCCGTCGAACATGAAGCCGGTCGGGTAGGCGGTATCGAGGATCACGGCCATCGACAGGCCCAGTTGCAGCTGGGGCAGCGGGCGGGCGCGCAGGTCGGCTTCGAAGCCCTTGCTGATCACTTCCGGAACGTTCAGCGGAATGCAGCTCAGCGCGCCCACCGAGGTCAGCGTGCAATTCTGTTCCTGGAAATCCTTGATTTTCGTGTGGAACACGGCCAGGTCGAGATCGAGCTTGCGGTCCAGCAGCGACAGCTTGGTCCCCAGTTCCACGCTGGTCGGCAGTTCCGGCCTGACCAGCGCGCCCGCATACGTCCCCGCCACGGTAGCCGCGCCGACGGGCGAGGCGTTGTCGATCTGCGGGCCCTTGTAGCCGCGGCTCAATGTCGCATAGACGTTGGCCTGCTTCGACAGCGTGTGCTGCAAGCCGAGTTTGCCGGAGACATTGCTCTCATGCGTATCGCCGCTCGCGGTCTTGACAGTGACCGGCAGGCTGAAAGCGGCGAAGTTCACCGCGCTGGCTTCGTCGTAGCTGGCCGATACCGCATCCCTGGTGAAGCGCAGGCCCGCGATCAGGCTGGTGGCAGGCGTGAAGCGCCACGTGGCCTGGCCGAACAGTGCCTTCGTCGTCATCTGCGCGTGTTCGGTCGTGTCGGTGACGATCGAGCGCGGCACGGACGCGGGCAGCGCCGGATTGGGCAGGATCGTCGTGATGGTCTGCTTGTCGATCTCGGAGTCCGCATAGAACACGCCCGCCACATACTCCAGTTGCCGGCCGCTCGGCGAGGCAATGCGCAGCTCCTGCGAGAACTGCTTCGACTCCTGGTCCGGCGTCAGGTTGCGGATCTTGTCGTAGCCGAGCGACATGTCGATGCCGCTCGAGTTCGGACCCACGCTGCGCTTGCGGTACGCGGTAATGGAGGTCAGCGTCGAGCCGTTGCCGAGGGTCCAGTCGACCTGTCCG
>DASVVD010000020.1:0-1601 GCA_036386715.1 Pseudoduganella sp. | reverse complement strand
ACCCGGCGGTGCATGCCCGGCCGTGCGGCCGATGGCGCTTTGGCATATAATCGAGGGTTCGCCATTCGGCCGTGATCGCCAGCCCGGCTGGCACGGCCATCAGCACCAGGATCCGTCGTGACATACAGTATCAAAGAGATTTTCTATACGCTGCAGGGCGAGGGTGCCCATGCCGGCCGCCCCGCCGTATTCTGCCGCTTTGCCGGCTGCAACCTGTGGACCGGCCGCGAAAGCGACCGCAGCAGCGCCATCTGCCAGTTTTGCGACACCGATTTCGTCGGTACCGACGGCGAGCGCGGCGGCAAGTTCGCCACGGCCCAGGCCCTGGTCGAGGTCATCGACGGCCTGTGGCCGGCGTCGTACCCGGCCAGCAAATATGTCGTGTTCACCGGCGGCGAGCCGCTGCTGCAGCTGGACGCGCCACTGATCGATGCCATGCATGCCGCCGGCTTCACGATCGCCATCGAAACCAACGGCACGGTTGCCGTGCCGCCGGGGATCGACTGGGTCTGCGTCAGCCCGAAAGTGGGCTCGCAGCTCGTGGTCGGCAAGGGCAACGAGCTGAAAGTCGTGATCCCGCAGGCAAACCAGGACATTGCCGGCTACGAGCACCTGGATTTCGACAATTTCTTCGTGCAGCCGATGGACGGCCCGCTGGCGGCGTTCAATACCACCCTGGCAATCGAAACGTGCAAGCGCAATCCGAAGTGGAAGCTGTCGCTGCAGACCCATAAACTCCTGAACATTCCCTGACCCATGTTGACGATTACCCGCAAGCTCGAATTCGATGCCGGCCACCGCATTCCCGACCACAAGAGCCAGTGCCGCAACCTGCACGGCCACCGCTACACGCTGGAGATCACGCTGACCGGCGAGGTGATCGCGAGCGAAGGCAATTCCGATAACGGCATGATCATGGACTTTTCGGACGTCAAGGCGCTTGCCAAGGAGCACCTGGTGGATGTCTGGGACCATGCCTTCCTGGTCTACGAGAAAGACAGTGCGGTCAAGGAATTCCTCGCCTCGCTGCCGGACCACAAGACCGTGGTGATCGACCGCATTCCCACGGTGGAAAACCTGGCCGCTGTCGCCTTCGGCATCCTGAAGGCGGCCTACAAGGATCGCTACGGCACCGGCCTGCGCCTGCACAAGCTGGTGCTGCACGAAACCCCGAACTGCTGGGCCGAGATCACCGATGCCTGAAGGGCAGGTCCACGATGGCGTGTTCCCCGGCGAGCAGGGCGATGCGCAGCAACATGGTTTCATGCGCGAAGCCCTCGTCGAGGCGCAGCGCGCCTGGGACCTGGGTGAAGTGCCGGTCGGCGCCGTCGTCGTCAAGGATGGCGTCGTCATCGCGCGCGGCTTCAACCAGCCGATCGCGGGCCACGACCCCACGGCGCACGCCGAGATCGTGGCGTTGCGCGCCGCCGCCAGGGCGCTGGGCAACTACCGGCTGCCGGGCTGTGAGCTGTATGTCACGCTGGAGCCGTGCGTGATGTGTTCCGGGGCGATGATGCATGCGCGGCTGGCGAAAGTGGTGTACGGCGCGCGCGACCCGAAAACCGGCGCGGCCGGATCGGTGGTCGACCTGTTCGCGTCGG
>DASVVD010000019.1:0-6378 GCA_036386715.1 Pseudoduganella sp. | reverse complement strand
TGATGAAGCGGTTGGCGGTGGTCAGGCCGGCCGGCGCGCCGGCGGCCAGCGGACCGGAAATGCGCAGGCCCACCGTCGGCAATTGTGCATTCACCTTCGGCACGCTGTCGTAGTCGCGGGTGGACAGCTTGATCTCGGTGGAGAACGTCGGCGTCCAGTCGGACGTCAGCTGGGCCACCTTGGTTTCGATCGTCTTGTTCTGCTGGTACCACTGCGAGTTCAGCGAGATGCCGGTCGAGCTCAGGCCGGAGAAGAACGGCTCGGACTGTTCGGTCTTGGACCAGCGGAACATGGCGCGGTGATCGTCGTTGATGTTCCAGTCCAGCTTCAGCAGCTTGTCGGTCACGGACAGCATGGTGCCGCCCGGAACCACGGAGCTGCCGATGTCCATGCCATAGCGGTTCTGGGCGATCGCCGTGGCCTGGTCGATCGTGTTCTGCGTCACGCCCACGTTGGTCATCGAGCTGCCGATCGGACCGAACGACGGCGCGGTGCGGGTCGATTCCAGCTTTTCGTAGTTGGCAAAGATGAACAGCTTGTCCTTGATCAGCGGGCCGCCGACGGTGGCGCCCTTGGTCGTTTCCTTGAACGGGGCCGGATCGTAGTAGGTGCCGTCGGTCTGGTTGAAGCGCTCGCCTGCCATCTTGTCATTACGGAAGATGTAGTAGACGCTGCCCTTCACTTCGTTGGTACCGGACTTGGTCACGGCGTTGATGTTGCCGCCCGTGTAGCCCTTTTGCGTCACGTCGTAGTTGGCCACGTTGACCTGCACCGACTGGATCGCTTCGATCGAGATCGGCTGCTTGGCGGTCGGGGAGCCGGAAGCTTCCAGGCCGAACGTGTCGGACACGGCCACGCCGTCGATGGTCAGCGAGTTGTAGCGGCTGTTCTGGCCGGCCACGGAGATTTCGCCGCGCTCCTTGTCGGTCTGCGACACGCGGGGGTCGGTGCGTGCGTAGTCCTGCAGGTTGCGGTTGATCGAGGCCTGCATCGCCAGTTCGGTCGGGCCGATATTGGTGCCGGTGCCCATCGCCGTCTTCGAGAAGCGGTCGTTGCGCACATTGCTGCCCGTGACGGTCACGGTCTGCATTGCCTGGCCCAGCTGGGCGTCCACGGCGGCCGTTTCGGCCAGCGCGATGAACACGCCTTCACGCTTTTCGGTCACGCCGTTCTGCGTGATCGTGATCGTGTACGGGCCACCCACGCGCAGGCCGCGGGCGACATAGCGGCCCTGGGCATCGGTGGTGACATTGCTGACGGAACCGGACTCTACGTGCAGGATCGTGACCTGTGCGCCAGCAGCCGGGTTGCCATCCGCGCCCGAGATACGACCGCCGATGGCGGAAGTCGTGTTCTGTGCGATGGCTGGTACGGCGGCCAGTGCGATAGACAGGCTCAACGCGATCTGCGTAAGCCGGAGCCGTTTGTGATTCATCATATTTACCCCAAAATGGACGAATTTAATGACAGTTCGATGCGGATCTGATGGACCCACACTTCCTGTCACGCTTTACTTTGTGTTGCAAACTGCGTTGCCAACCCGAGAGCTTATCTGGACCGAATGTCATCTCCGTGACAGCCTTGTTTCAGTTCCATGACACCGTTTCAACAGCAGGCTCATGCTTGGCTTCGAGCCAACTATGCATGAGTGTTAAAAAGGTGACTAATTCGTTTTACCAATACCATTTATATGCAGGCGCAATAAATCGACGCGGTAAGCACGTAAAAACGTTTTTCTCTCTCTGGGGGGACTGTCGGCGGGATTATAAGTGCCGGGCAATTGCGTGAAATTATTTCATTTAGAAATAATAAAAATGCTGCTGGCTTGCTACAAAACTGTAGCGCAAAGACCACACAATTAGCACTAAAGAAAGCAAATGAAGCAAGAAGGAAGCAAAAATGCGGGGCAGGAAGGCGGGCAGGATCCCGGCCGTTGCGACCGGGATCCCTGGTGATGAATTACCTGGCGGATGCGGCAGGTTTCGAGCCGGCTGCCGGCAGCGCGCCGGCGATATCGGCCTCGAACCTGGCGAAACGCTCGTCGAGCTGCTTGATCAGGCGCTTGCGGTCGGCCTCGGCCAGGAAGGCGTAGCGGATGCTGTCATACGACAGCTTTTTTACTTCGGCGTAATCGGTCTTGTAGCGAGTGGCGAACAGCACATACTCGCTCGACAGGCTGTGACGCGTCACGCCGGCATCGTCGGTGGCGATCACGAACGGCACGCCATAGCGGCGGTACAGCTCGACCGGGTGCTCGCCGTCCTTCACGCCCAGGATGAATTCGTTGCTGGTGAGGTTGACCTCGACCGGAATACGGCGCTCGCGCATCGTCTTCATCACGGCGAGCGCGTTTTTCTCGTGCGCGATATCGATGCCGTGGCCGATGCGGTTCGCCCCTGCCACGTTCACCGCTTCGGCGATGTGGAAGGTCAGCCCTTCCGGCGGCACGATCCCCTGGCGCAGTTCGCCGGCATGCAGCGCCGTCTTCACTCCGGGGTATTTCGCCTTCAGGAAGCGGAACATCTGCATGTGCAGGCTGTAGTCGCGCATCGACACCTGCAGGCTTTCCTGGCCGACGATGTTGACGCCGACGATCAGCGGATTGGCCTGCGCCAGCTTGAAGCTGGCCAGCATCTGCGAATACACGATCGACGGCGACAGGAAGCGCAGCACGTAAGGCTGGTAGCGCATCGTGAAGCGCTCGTCGTCGATGCCGGCGGCGCTCTTTTCCACGTTGGCGGCGTAATCGGCGATGCCGCGCGCAAAAGCGGGATTCGACTCCAGCTGCGCGGTCAGTTTCGTCAATGCCGCATCGAGCTGCGCCGGCTGGAACGACGGCGCGCCGACCATATTGTCGAACGCCGGGTCCGGCGTGATCGGCGCCAGTTCGAAGATGGTCTCGATGTACGACAGGTTCTCGGCGATCGCACGGGCCTTCAGCGTGCGCAGGCCTTCGTTCGTGTTGGTCGACGCCACCGGGCCGAAATAGCCGAACGTGTCGAAGAAGGCCTGGTCCGGCGGCACCTGGTCCGTCGAGTGATTGTGGAAATCGAGCGTGGACCATTTCTGCAGCAGCTGGCGGTAAGCCGCGTTGTCGGCCACCAGGTCGGCACCCGACACGCAGGTGCGCAGCGGCCCCGGCTTGGCCCGCTCGGCCTCCAGCGCCGCCTTGTCGCTGGTGATGCGGAAGTTGACCTTGCTGACGCAATAGCCCTGCCGGTCCACCCATTCCAGGTACTGCTCGGCATAGATCGCGCCGGAGTAATGGTGGTGCAGGTCGCCGCCCTTCGGCAGCATCGTCATGAACATCGTCAGCTCGGCGGTCCTGGCCTGGCCGGCCGGGCCGGCGACCAGCGTGGCGAAATGGCGGCTGACGATGTCTTCGTTGCCGCCCTTCGCCTGGGCGCCGCAGGCAAATGCCGCGGCCAGCGCCGCGGCGATGAGGCGTGGGGTGATGACGTTACCTGCTCGTTGCATGGGACTTTCTCCGTTAAGGTGGAAAGTCAGCCCTCCCGCGCGTGCACCAGCTTGCCGGCCGAGTACGTGGCCGCGATCACGCGGTCGTCACCCAGCAGGGCCAGCGCGAACAGCATCTCTTCGAGGCTTTCCGTGCGGGCCGTGCGGCGCGCCAGCAGCGGCGTGGCCTGCGGATCGAGCACGATGAAATCGGCTTCGTTGCCGGCGGCCAGGCTGCCGATCGTGTCATCGAGGTGCAGGCTGCGCGCGGCGCCCAGCGTGGACAAATAGAACATGCGCAGCGCGGGCAGGTAGCTGCCTTTCAAGCGCGCTACTTTATAGGCTTCATTCATCGTTTGCAACATCGAGAACGAGGTGCCGCCGCCCACGTCGGTGGCCAGCGCCATCAGCATGCCGGCCTTGTCGGCCTCCTCGAAATCGAACAGGCCGCTGCCCAGGAACAGGTTCGACGTGGGGCAGACGGCCGCCGCCGATTTCGTTTCGGCCAGGCGGGCACGGTCCGTGTCATCGAGCCAGATGCAATGGCCGAACACCGCGCGCGGGCGCAGCATGCCGTAATGGTCATACACGTCCAGGTAGCTGCGCGCCCGCGGGTACAGCTGCTGCACCCACTTGCATTCGTCCTCGTTTTCCGACACGTGGGTTTGCAGGTAGGTATCCGGGTACTGGCGGGCCAGCGCGCCGGCCAGCTCCATCTGCGCTTCGGTGGACGTGGGGGCGAAGCGCGGCGTGATCGCGTATTGCGAGCGGCCGTGGTTGTGCCAGCGCTTGATCAGCTCTTCGCTTTCACGGGCGCCCTGCTCGGCCGTATCGCTCAGGAAATCGGGGCAGTTCCGGTCCATCATCACCTTGCCGGCGATCATGCGCAGGCCGCGCGACTCGCTGGCGGTGAAGAAGGCATCCACCGATTGCGGGTGCACGGTGCAGTACACCAGCGCTGTGGTGGTGCCCACGCGCAGCAGTTCGTCGAGGAAGAATTCGGCCACGCCGGCGGCATGCGCCGGGTCGGCGAATGCGCGCTCGGTGGGGAACGTGTATTTCTCCAGCCACGGCAGCAGGCCCGGCGCCGGGGAGGCGATCATGTCCGTCTGCGGGTAGTGGATATGCGCGTCGATGAAGCCGGCCGTGATGATCTTGCCGCGGTAATCGGTCACGGGCGTGTCCGGCGGCAGCGTATCGCGCAGCGTGGACCACTCGCCGGCGGCCTGGATCTTGCCGTCGGCGACGACCAGCAGGCCGTCCTCGTACCAGGAGTGCGGGCGTTCGCTGAAGGCCGGGTCGGCGTGGAAGGTCAGCAGGCCGGCGCGGTAGGCCTGCACGTTATTGGTCATGGTCATATCAGCTTTCTTGCAGGGCGGGCTGGCGCGGCATCGCGGCGGTGGCGTATGCCTGCGCTTCCCAGGTAATCAGTAATTGTGCCGCCACCGAAACGGCGATGGCGGCGGGGGCCTTGTCGGTAATGCCGGGCACGCCGATCGGGCAGACCATCGCGCCGATGCGATCGGCGGGCAGGCCGCGCGCGGCCAGGCGGCGTTCGAAGAGCACGCGCTTCGTCTTCGAGCCGATCAGGCCGAACCAGCCCACGTTGTCGCGTGCCAGGATGGCCGCGGCCAGGCGCTCGTCCAGCGCGTGGCTGTGGGTCAGCACCAGGTAGCTGGCGCCCGCAGGCGCTTCATCCACCACAGCTTCCGGCGTGTCGGTCGCTTCGATGGTCACATTGGCGGGCACGTCCGGCGGGAACATGTCGTCGCGCTCGTCCACCCAGGTGATGGTACATGGCAGGCCGGCCAGCGCCCGCACGATCGCGGCACCCACGTGGCCGGCGCCGAACAGCACCAGGTGCGATGCCGGCGCGGGGAGCGGATCGACCAGCCAGCCGTCCGGCAACACGATCGCGCTGCCGGTGCGCGGGAAATGCTGCGGCACGGCCGCCTCGCCGGCGACGAGCATGCCGCGCGCATCGAACAGCGCGTTGCATGGCCGTCCGGCGAGCGACGCGATGCGCCAGTAGTCTCCGCGCTGGCCCTGCCGAACCTTGCGCAGGGTGGCCAGCACCTCGGCCACCGATTCCGTCACCGGCTCGAACGACAGCCAGACCACGCCGCCGCAGCACTGCCCCAGGCTGGGGCCGAGGCCGAAGCGCTCATGACGCACTTCCGCCGCGCCGGACGCCAGCATCTGGCGGGCGATTTCCACCGCCCGCAGCTCGAGGTGGCCGCCGCCGATCGTGTCGTGCAGCGTGCGCGCCGTGACGAGCAGTTTCGCGCCCGGCTCGCGCGGCGCCGATCCCTCGACCCGCGCCACCGTCACCAGCACCGCCGGGGCGGCGGTTGTCGTCAGCCATTCGTTCATGATTCCACCGCTTCTTTCAAAACCGGCGCCAGGCCGCTGCGGCGGACTGGCCGGTTATTCCTGCAACATTTCCTGAAAACCAGGGCGGTACGGCGCCCCGGCTGTCCCGGGTTTTCTGTTTCCTGAAAACCAGGGTCTGTCCCGGGTTTTCCCGGGCTTTTCAGCCGGCGATTTTCGCGGTCACGGCATCGATCGCGCGCAGGATTTCCTCGCTGGTGGCCGGCGCGTTCAGCGGCGGGTTCACCTGGTGGTTGCCCACGGCGGAGATCGCGTCGCGGATCGCGAAGAACACCGAGAACGGCAGCAGCAGCGGCGGTTCGCCGACGGCTTTCGAGCGGTGGATGCTGTCGGCCACGTTCGGCTGGTCGAACAGGGTCACGCGGAAATCCTGCGGGCAGTCGGAAATGCCGGGGATCTTGTACGTCGACGGCGCATGCGTCATCAGCTTGCCGCCGGCGTTCCACCACAGCTGCTCGGTGGTCAGCCAGCCCATGCCCTGGATGAAGGCGCCTTCGACCTGGCCGATGTCGATGGCCGGGTTGAGCGACT
>DASVVD010000018.1:0-9947 GCA_036386715.1 Pseudoduganella sp. | reverse complement strand
TGGTTGCCGCCTCGGTGCGTGCGGCCGCTTCAAGCTCCCGGACCCGCGCGCGCAAGGCCCGTTCCTCGCTCCAGCGGGCGGTATCGTCGCGCACCACGGCGATGATCGACGACACCTGGCCGTCCGGCTTGTAGAGCATGGCCACGGTAAAGGCGATGGACAGCGGCTTGCCTTCCTTGTGCAGCGCGGGCACCCGCAGCAGGTCGTTGCCATAGCGGGTCTCACCCGTGGCCATGGTCTTGTTGTAGCCGTCCCAGTGGCGCTGGCGCTGGCGCTCGGGAATGATCATGTCGAGCGACTGGCCCAGCGCATCGGCGGCCGTGAAGCCGAAGATGCGCGTGGCCGCGTCGTTCCAGAAGCTGATCGCGCCGGCCGCATCGCAGACGATGACGCCGTCGCCGATGCCGCGCACCAGCTGCTCGAAATCGATGCCGCTGTCGCTGTCGTTACCGTTATTGTTGTCCATACAGTCTCCTCCCTGAGAAAAACGCACCTGCCGCAGCCAGTACAGGGCAACGGCAGGCGCGAACGGGACAACCCCGGGTTCAGACCACGCGTTGTTCGTGGAACGCGGCGATCTGATTCTGGCTGTAGCCGAGCGACTCGAGGATCTCGTCGGTGTGCTCACCCAGCAGCGGCGAACCCTTGATCTCCACTTTCAGGTCGGAGAACTTGATCGGGCTGCCCACGGTCAGGTACTTGCCGCGCTCCTTGTGGTCCACCTCGGTGATGGTGCCGCTGGCCCGCAGCGACGGATCGTTGGCGATCTCCTTCATCGACAGCACCGGCGAGCACGGGATATCGAACTTGCGCAGCACGTCCACGGCCTCGAACTTGGTCTTGTCCTTCAGCCATTCCTCGATCGTGGCGAAGATGGCGAAGATCTTGTCCTGCCGGGCGCCCGCCGTCATGTAGGCGGGATCGTCGATCCACTCCTCCTTGCCGATGGCGCGGCAGATCGGCGCCCAGGCATGGCCCTGGATCGTGAAGTAGATGTAGGCGTTCGGATCGGTTTCCCAGCCCTTGCACTTGAGCACCCAGCCCGGCTGGCCGCCGCCGCCGGCATTGCCGCCGCGCGGCACCACGTCCGAGAATGTGCCGTGCGGGTATTGCGGATACTCCTCCAGGTAGCCCACCCGGTCCAGGCGCTGCTGGTCGCGCAGCTTCACGCGGCACAGGTTCAGCACGCTGTCCTGCATCGAGACCGCCACCTTCTGGCCGCGCCCCGTGACATCGCGCGAGCGCAGCGCGGTCAGGATGCCGATCGCCAGGTGCATGCCGGTGTTGCTGTCGCCCAGCGCGGCGGCGCTGACGGTCGGTGGGCCATTGTCGAAGCCGGTGGTGGAAGCGGCGCCGCCGGCGCACTGCGCCACGTTTTCATACACCTTCAGGTCTTCGTAATGGTGGCCGTCCGAGAAGCCTTTCACGGATGCCACGATCATGCCCGGATTGAGTTCGCGAATGTGCTCCCATGTGAAGCCCATGCGGTCCAGCGCGCCGGGGCCGAAGTTCTCCACCAGCACGTCGGATTCCTTGATCAGCTTGGTCAGCACTTCCTTGCCCTCGGGGGTCTTGGTGTCCAGCGTCAGCGAACGCTTGTTACTGTTCAACATGGTGAAGTACAGCGCATCCACGCCCGGAATGTCGCGCAGCTGCGAGCGGGTCACGTCGCCCGAACCGGGCCGCTCCACCTTGATCACGTCGGCGCCGAACCAGGCCAGCATCTGGGTGCAGGCAGGGCCGGCCTGGACGTGGGTGAAATCGATGATCTTGATGCCTTCGAGTGGTTTGCTCATGGTGCAGTCTCCTTGTTGACGTCATAGCGGGGCCCCGCGCCGGCGGGTTGGCCGCCGGCGTCGTGGAAAAACGGATGCGGTGGAGTTACTTCTTGGCGGCGCTTTGCGGGTTCAGGTTGGTGAGGCGCCCGCTTTCGGTGCCGGCGGTTTCGTCGATCACCGCGTTGATCAGCGCCGGCTTGCCGGCGGCGATCGCCTCGGCCAGGGCCCGCGTCAGCTCCTCGGGCGTGGTGGCGTGGTAGCCGATGCCGCCGAAGGCTTCGATCATCTTGTCGTAGCGCGCGTTCTTGACGAACACGGTCGGCGCCACGTCGGCGCCGCCGGTGGGATTGACGTCCGTGCCGCGGTACACGCCGTTGTTGTTGAAGACGATGGTCGTCACCGGCAGTTGGTAGCGGCAGATGGTCTCCAGTTCCATGCCGGAGAAGCCGAAGGCGCTGTCGCCCTCCACCGCCACCACCGGCTGGCCGCTGGTCACGGCCGCGCCGATCGCGAAGCCCATGCCGATGCCCATGATGCCCCAGGTGCCGGAGTCGAAACGCTTGCGCGGCTGGTACTGGTCGATGATGCTGCGCGCGAAATCGAGCGTGTTGGCGCCTTCGTTGACGAGGTTGATGTCCGGGTAGTCCTTCAGCACGTCGCGGATCGAGCGCAGCGCGCTGTGGAAATTCATCGGCACCGGGTTCTTGTCCAGCAGCGCCGCCATCTTGGCCTGGTTCTGTTCCTTGCGCTGGGCGATGGCGCCGAGCCATTCGCCATCGGGCTGTCCGAGCCCGGCGCCGTCCAGCCCCGCCAGCAGCGCGCCCACGCACGAGCCGATGTCGCCGATCAGCGGCGCGGCGATCGCCACGTTGCTGTCGATCTCGGTCGGGGCGATATCGATCTGCACGAACTGCTTCGGCTTGCCCCATGTCTTGCCTTTGCCGTGCGACAGCAGCCAGTTCAGGCGCGCGCCGACCAGCACCACCACGTCGGCTTCGGCCAGCACGAACGAGCGCGCGGCGGAGGCGGATTGCGCATGCGTGTCGGGCAGCAGGCCCTTGGCCATCGACATCGGCAGGTAGGGAATGCCGGTGCGCTCGACGAAGGCGCGGATGTCGGCATCGGCCTGCGCATACGCGGCGCCCTTGCCGAGCAGGATCAGCGGCTTCTTCGCGCCTTTCAGCAGGTCCAGCGCGCGCTCCACCGACTCGGGCGCGGGCAGCTGGCGCGGCGCGGCGTCGACCACCTTGATCAGCGAACGCTTGGCGTGGCCCGCTTCGATCGTTTGCGCCAGCAGCTGCGCCGGCAGGTCGAGGTACACGCCGCCCGGGCGGCCCGACACCGCGGCGCGGATCGCCCGCGCGATGCCCACGCCGATGTCCTCCGCCTTCAGCACGCGGAAGGCGGCCTTGCAGTGCGGCCTGGCGACGTTCAGCTGGTCCATCTCCTCGTAGTCGCCCTGCTGCAGGTCGACGATCTCGCGCTCGCTGGAGCCGGAAATCAGGATCATCGGGAAGCAGTTGGTGGTGGCGTTGGCCAGTGCCGTCAGGCCGTTCAGGAACCCCGGCGCGGACACCGTCAGGCAGATGCCCGGCTTCTTCGTCATGTAGCCGGCGATGGCCGCGGCGTTGCCGGCATTCTGCTCGTGGCGGAAGCCGATGAAGCGCATGCCCTCGGCCTGGGCCAGGCGGGCGAGATCCGTGATCGGTATGCCGACCAAGCCGAAAATGGTGTCGATGTCGTTGTGCTTCAGCGCATCGATCACCAGGTGGAAGCCGTCGGTGACTTCTACCGATACATTGTGGGTCATGGTTGTCTCCGGTTATTGTCGTGGTGCCCGTGGGTCCAGGCGACCTGGCCTGCTGATTCGCCCTGGAACCATCATAGCCAGCCCCTCCGATTTGAATCATTGACCGCGGTCAAGATTCACCGCATGATGTGTTTCTCATGAATGTTGGTTGCTCGACCCAAGCTACTGCCCATGCTCATTGCGAACCACCCCGAACGAAACATCATCCGCGCGCAGCTGAAGCAGAACATCGTTCTGAAGGCCTTGCGCGACAGCGAAATGACCGCCCTGGAGCCGTACCTGACGGTGACCAATCACCAGAAGGGCGACCTGCTCGTGAACCAGGGCGTGTACGACATGCAGCAGTACTTTGTCCTCGACGGCATCCTGAAGCGCCAGGTCACCAACCACGAGGCCAAGGAAATGATCCTGCGCTTTTCATCGGAGCGCGACATCGAAACCAGCTATGCCGCGTGGTGCCTGAAGAAGCCCACGCCCTACAGCATCGTCTGCGTGACGAAGGCGCGGGTGGCCAGCATGCCGTTGACGCAATGGGTGGATTTCCTGCAAAGCCACAGCGTGGTGAAGCAGGAGTTCGAGCACGAGGTGATGGACCTGATGAGCGGCATCATGGCGCACACGATCACCCTGCACCTGCTCGATGCGCCGGGCCGCGTGCACCGCTTCATGCGCAAGTTTCCGGAAATGTTCGAGCGCCTGCCGAAGAAGGAACTGGCGTACTACCTGAACCTGTCACCGGAAACGCTGAGCCGTTTGAAGCACCAGGGAAAGATCTGACATTCGAAACGAAAACAACAGTTTTCGAGGTGCAATTCAAAAATAAATTTGCCTCATTTTTGTGCGATTTTTCATAGACAGTCATTCATAGATTGAATGACGGATATCGCTGCCGTCAATTGGACCGGGGGTGTACTGCCTTTATAATCAAAGGCATACAACGCTTTCAACCATCCAAGGAGCAGCAAAATGAACGGCTTCACTGATACCGCAAAGCAAGACCAGTCCTCTTTCTCCCTGATCGCCTTCCTCACGTCGCTGTTCAACCTGGAACTGCGCGACAAACTGAGCGAGCAGCAGCCGCACCAGGAAGAAGGCGCCTACACCTGGGGCCTGTAAGCTTCACATAGCCCGGCACAGGCAGGACCAGAAACCCGGGACAGTCCCTGGTTTTGAGGAAATTTCCTTGAAACCAGGGTCTGTCCCGGGTTTTTTATTGGCCGCGATGTTTCCTCAAAAACAGGGTCCGTCCCTATTTTGGGTTGCCTCAAAAACAGGGTCCGTCCCTGGTTTTGAGGAAATTCTGCAAACCCGGGTGTATCCCGGGTTTTTTGTTGGCGCTCAGGCCGGCACGGCCTTTTGCAGGCGCACGCCGCCGCGGGCTTCGGCCATGGTCTGCTCCAGCAGCTTCACCAGCGCATAGGCGGAATCGATGTGCGGGGTGGGCGTGCCGGTCATGCGCGCCAGCTCGATCACCGAGCCGACCAGCGCATCGATTTCCGGCCCCCGCCCCGCTTCCACGTCCTGCAGCATCGAGGTCTTGTGCTTGCCGATCTTTTCGGCGCCTTCGATGCGGCGGTCCAGGGTGACGCGGAACGCGATGCCCAGCTTGGCGGCCACCGCTTCGGCTTCGCGCATCATGTTGGCGGCCAGGCCGCGCGCCAGCGGATGCTGGCAGATGTCGACCAGCGTGGAATGCGCCAGCGCGCTGATCGGGTTGAAGCTGAGATTGCCCCACAGCTTGAGCCAGATCTCGGCGCGGATATTGTCCAGCACCGGCGACTTCAGGCCGGCGTGCTCGAAGCACGCGCTCACGGCCAGCGCCCGGTCGCTGGTGCTGCCGTCGAGCTCACCGATCGGGAAGCGGCTGCCCTCGATATGGCGGATCACGCCGGGCGACACCAGCTCGGCCGCCGGATACACCACGCAGCCCAGGATCCGCTCCGGTGGAATCTGCCGGGCCAGCTCGCCGCCGGGATCCACGCTGAGCACCGCGCGGTCGGCGAATTCGCCGCCGTGGCGATGGAAGTACCAGAACGGTATGCCGTTCTGCATGGTGACCACCACCGTGTCGGGGCCGAACAGCTGGCCGATACGCCCCGCCACGTCCGCCACCTGGTGCGCCTTGAGCGCCACGATGACCAGGTCCTGCGGCCCCGCCGCCCCGTAGTCGTCGGTGGCCCGCACCTGCACGGCCATTTTCAAGCGGCCATCGGCCTCGATCAGCCTGATGCCGCGGTTGCGGATGGCCTCCAGGTTCGCGCCGCGCACGAGGAACGTCACGTCCTCGCCCGCCAGCGCCAGCCGCGCGCCCACCAGCCCGCCAATTGCTCCAGCTCCGATCACTGCGATCTTCATCATCTGCTCCTAGGGTTTACTCGAAACGGTTGGTGAGCTTGCCGATGCCATCGATTTCCACAACGACCGTGCTGCCCGGCCGCATCGAGCCCACGCCGACCGACGTGCCGCACAGCAGCAGGTCGCCCGGTTCCAAAGTCATGTCCTGCGAGATATGGCTGACCAGTTCGGCCACGGAGAACACCATGTCGTTGACCGGGTAGTCCTGCCGCACTTCGCCGTTCAGGATCGTGCGCACCACCAGCATCGCCGGATTCAGGCCGGTGGCGATGACCGGCCCAAACGGGCAGAACGTGTCGAAGCCCTTGGCCCGCACCCATTGCGGAAAGGTGGGATCGCGGCCGATGATCTCGCTCACCGTCACGTCGTTGGCGCAGGTGTAGCCGAAGATATGGTCCGGTGCCTGCTCCACCGACACCCCGCTGCAGGTGCGGCCGATCACGATCGCCAGCTCGCCCTCGAAGGCCACCTTGCCGTCGCCGCGCGGCTTGCGGATCGTGCCGCCCGCCGCGAGGTACGAGGTGGGCGGCTTCATCAGGTACAGCGGCTCGGGCGGCGGCTCCAGTCCCAGCTTCTTGCCCAGCGCATGGAAGTTGTTCCACATCGCCAGGACCTTGCCCGGCACGACAGGGGTGCAGATTTCCACCTCGGCCAGGTTGATGGCGATATCGGTGCGCTGCGGCGCGTCGAACATGTCGCCCTTGAAGACGCGGATCTTGTCGCCCTCCAGCGTGCCGAAACGCAGGGTGTCGAGATGCGTGAAACGTATCCAGTGCTGGATCATGGGAAGCTCCGTAGGATGGATGGGAGGTGGGGCCCGCGTGCACCGGGCGGTGCACGCGGAAAGGCCCGGAGGTGGCCTGGAACGGCCGGAGCTTGCCGGTCAGTTGGCCAGCGGCGAGGCGGTCGCCGTGCCGGCGCTGCCGGTCATCAGCTTCTCGTCCTCGGTCACGCTGACCATGCCGGAAGCTTCCTCGATGAAGCGCTTGCGCATCGGCCGCAGCACCCACCAGGCCAGGATCGCCGCCACCGCGTTCATGCCGCAGCCGACGAAGAACACGGCTTCCCAGCTGCCGCTTGCCGCCGTGATGATGCTGGAGATCGGCACGAAGATCGATGCCGTGCCCTTGGCGGTGTACATCAGGCCCGCGTTGCCGGCGGCGTTGCGGGTACCGAACGTGTCGGCCGTGGTGGCCGGGAACAGGCTGTAGATCTCACCCCAGGCAAAGAACACCAGGCCGGTCAGGATCACGAACATGATCGGATCGCGGCCGAAGTAGTACAGCGCGATGATGCCGACCGATTCCATCGCGAAGGCGATGAACATGGTCTTCTCCCGGCCGATCTGGTCCGACACCCAGCCGAAGAACGGCCGTGTCAGCCCGTTCAGCACCCGGTCGATGGCCAGGGCGAACGTCAGCGCCGGCAGGATCATGCCCATCACGTTGAACTTGATGCCGTCGATCTCGAAGTCCTTGGCGATCGGGCCCATCTGCGCGGTGGCCATCAGGCCCCCGGCGGCGACCAGCACGAACATCAGGTACATGACCCAGAACACCGGCGTGCGCACCATCTGCGAAGGCTTGTAGTCGGCCGTGGTCTGCAGCACGTTCGGATTGACCTTCTTCTTGGCGGTCTTGGCGGCATGCGGCGGCCGTACCATCATCAGCGCCAGCAGGATCACCACCGCGCCCTGGCCGATGCCGAAATACAGGAACGTGTCGGCGTAGCCGCGGGCCTCGATCATGTTCGAGATCGGGATGATGGTGGCGGCCGAGCCGGCGCCGAAGCCGGCGGCGGTCAGGCCGGCGGCCAGGCCGCGGCGGTCCGGGAACCATTTCAGTGCCGAGCCCACGCAGGTGCCGTAGACGGCGCCGGCACCGATGCCGCTGATGGCGGCGGCAATGTACAGCACGGCCAGCGTCGAGGCGTAGGAGTTCATGATCCAGCCGATGGCGCACAGCAGGCCGCCGAACAGCACCACGGGGCGTGGGCCCCACTTGTCCACCGCCCAGCCTTCGACCGGTACCAGCCAGGTCTCGGTCAGGATGAAGATCGTAAACGCCACCTGGATCGAGGCCTTGCTCCAGCCATGGGCCTCGGCCAGGGGGTTGACGAACAGGGTCCAGCCATATTGCAGGTTGGCGATCATGGCCATGCAGATGATGCCCATGACCAGTTGCATCCAGCGGAACGATGCTGGCCTTTCGATGACTTTCGATGCGTCGGTTTTCATGCAATGTCTCCCATCTGTTTTTCTGTGCTGTGCGGGGTCGTTACTGGACTGCCGGGGGAGCGGATCTCGCCCCCGGTGACGGGGTGGCATTTCGCAGGCGGTGCCGGGCGATGTTGCGGTGCAGTGGGTTGCTCATGGCCTTGTCTCCTGGTTGGGTTCACGATGGCTACCGAACGATTCTGGAACCTGCCGACCGGGGGTGCGGCTGGCGCCGGTCCCGATCCCTTATTTGAAGTTCAACAGATGAACCGATTGTGAAAGAACAAATTTCGCATATCCTTGACCGCGGTTAAGAATCAAAAATTCGTCTCAACTAGTGGTCCCGGCGCGCCGCGTTTGCACGCGGCCTTACACGCCGATCTGCCGTTGCCGCAGCTCGCGCCAGTCGATCGCCGCGCCGGGATCGCCGCCGCTGGCCAGGCATTCGGCCTCGCAACGCGCCTTGGTGGCCATGATCGCGTCCACCAGGAAATCGGCGTCATAGGCGGTAAGCAGGTGGGCATGGTGGCTGGCCAGGTAGTCGCGCACGCAGGCGCGTTCGCCACCCGGGTCCGGCAGGTCGCAGCCCGCCTCCCAGAACCAGGACAGGCCCAGTTCGTGGAACGCCGCGTTCCAGGCATTGCGCTGCGCCGTGGCGCTGCTGCTGATGATGGTCATGGTTTTCTCCGCTGTGATTGGTGCTGACGGGTTCCATACTATGCGCGCTGAATGATTAGCAAAATTTAAAGTTTTTAGGGATAATCATTAGCGATCACTTATGGATGGACACCACCGATGCGGAATGCGACGCTGCGCCAGCTGAAGACCTTCGAGGCGGTGGCACGCCACCTGAGTTTTTCGCGCGCCGCCGAGGAAATGCACCTGACGCAGCCGGCCATCTCCACGCAGATCCGCACGCTCGAGGCGCATGCCGGCGCCACGCTGTTCGAGCAGCTGGGCAAGAAGACCTACCTGACGCAGGCCGGCGCCGAACTGCTGCCGTTCTGCCGCGCGATCATCGGGCAGTTCGAGGAGGCGGAGGCGGCCATGGCGCAGCACCGCGGCATTGCCGGCGGGCGCCTGAACGTGGCGGTGATCAGCGCGGGCGATTATTTTTTCCCGCAGCTGATGGTGGCGTTCGCGCGGCGGCACCCGGGCGTGCAGCTGAACCTCACGGTGCACAACCGCGAGGAGCTGCTGGGGCAGCTTTCCGCCAACCGCACCGACCTGGCCGTGATGGTGCGCCCGCCGCCGCCGCACGAGATGCAGAACGATGCGTTCGCGCCCCACCCCTATGTGATCGTGGCGGCGCCGCAGCACCCGCTGGCGGCGCCGGGCCGCGGCCCGGTCGCCATGCACGAACTGCTGCGGCACCCGTTCGTGGTGCGCGAGCGCGGTTCGGATACCTGGCATTCGATGGAGGAAGCGTTCGGGGCGCACCTTGCCGCGCTGCAGGTGGCCATGGAGATCAAGAGCACGGAAACGATCAAGCAGGCCGTCATTGCCGGCATCGGCCTGGGCTTCCTGTCGGCGCACACGATCGGCCGCGAAGTGGCGGCCGGCAGCCTGGTGGTGCTGGAGGCCGAATGCTTCCCGCTGATGCTGCACTGGTACGTGGTGCACCGCCGCGAAAAGCGCCTGCCGCCGGTGGCGACCGCGTTCCGCCAGTTCCTGCTCGACGATGGCGCCGACTACATCGGCCGGCTGATTCCCACCGCGGCCGGCGGGCCGGCGTGGCACGGCGCAGCATGAAGTGACCCGGTCGGGGGCGCTTGCAACGAGGTGGACA
>DASVVD010000017.1:0-3979 GCA_036386715.1 Pseudoduganella sp. | reverse complement strand
GCCAGCGACAGGCGGTCGAACAGCAGCACACGGTTCGGCAGGTCCGTGAGGAAATCATGCTCGGCCAGGTGGCGCGTGTGCTCTTCCGAACGCTTGCGCTCGGTGATATCGGACACGATCGCCATGTAGTTGCTGATCTGGTCCTGCGCGTCGCGGATCGCCGTCAGCGCCAGCCAGGCGGGGAACAGCTCGCCGCTCTTGCGGCGCGACCAGATTTCTCCCTGCCAGTGGTCGGTGGCCCCGATCTCGTCCCACACCTGGCGGAAGAAGGTTTCATCCTCGATGCCGGACCGGACCATGGACAGTGGCCGGCCCAGCATGTCGTCGCTGCTGAAACCGGTGGTTGCCGAGTAGGCGCGGTTGATCGACATGACGCGGCGATCGCGGTCCGTGAGCAGGATCGCATCGCGGCTGTTCTCGAACACCTGCGCCGCCAGGTACAGCGTGCGCTCGGTGTCCTTGCGGGCCGAGATGTCACGCACCAGCACGTAGAACAGGTATTCATGGTTCAGCGTCACCGACGTCATCAGCACTTCGGCCCAGAACAGGTTGCCGTCGCAATCGAGATAGCGCCATTCGTAGCGGCAGTTGCCTTGCGCATAGGCCTGGCCCTCGATCTGGCGCGCCGCCGTCTCCGACAACGCGCCACCGGGCTGCTGCAGCGGCGAGAAATCGGCCAGCCGGCGACCCACGAACGTGGCCGGCGCGGGGCACTTGAACAGGTGCAGCGCGGCCGGGTTCGCTTCCTGGATCAGGCCGCCGCGCACCAGCAGGATCGCGTCGCCGGACTTCTGGAACAGCTGGCGGAAATTGGCGCCGGCCGTGGCCAGCGCGTCTTCTTCCCGCTTGCGGGCGGTGATGTCGACATCCATGCAGAAGATCTGCGTCAGCGCGCCATCGTGGAATACCGGCACCAGCGTCGAATACAGCCATAGCTCGCGGCCGCCGGCGCTGCGCACATGCCAGTCGCCGGTGGGGGAATTGTGGCCGGTGCGCCAGGCCTCGTCGACCAGCGCGTCGTGCTCCGCTTCGCGCTCGCCGCGCGAAAACAGCGCATGCATCGGCTGGCCGAGCGCCGCGTCCGGCGCCACGCCGGACAGTTCGGCGCACGCCCCGTTGCAGAAGCGCACCTTGCCTTCGCGATCGATGCTGCTGACAGCCACCAGCGGCGTCAGTTCGAGCGCCGCCACGAGACGGGCGATCAGGTCGAGTGCCTGGTGTGCCGGATTCTGGATTGGATTCGGGGCTGGATTCGGCGTTGGATTCGAAGCCGGGCCGGATGCGGCATGTTGCGCCGGTGCCGATACCGGGGCGGGCTCGGCGCCGGCATGCGAAACGGGAAAAGGAATGTGCTCGTGGGGGTCCATCGTGCCATTCTTGCCGCCCTGCCCAGCAGTCGCTTGCGTTGCCTCAAGAATGGCTGCACGAGCAGTACAGATATTGCCCAAATACAAAATCGGGGACGCCAGCCACGGCGAGCGGGATTGCCCGGCAATGGCTGGTTGGTCCCCGGTGCAAACTACCGTGGTGCGCCGGTGGCGCCCGGTGATCCGCTAGTCCTGCCGCGCCGGCTCGGGATCGGTATCGGTAGCGGCCTCGGCCGTGTCATCGCCCGCCTCGCTACCGTTGCCGTCACCATCGCCCGGATGGGCCTTCGACTCCAGCTTGCGCCTGGCCTTTTCATCGGCCTTGCGCTTCTTTTCCAACTCGCGTTGCCGCTTCTCGTACTGAAAATTCGTTTTTGCCATAACTACCTCCGTTGCCGACATTATGCGTCAGATTGAGCATCGCAGATTTATCAACCCCGCGGATGATGTAACGCATGAAGCTGCTTCAGCCGTTCGCGTGCCACATGGGTATAGATTTGCGTGGTCGAAATATCCGCATGGCCTAGCAACAACTGCACCACGCGCAGGTCGGCGCCGTGGTTGAGCAGGTGCGTGGCGAACGCGTGGCGCAGCGTATGGGGCGACAACGGTACGGTAATGCCTGCCTTCTGCGCGCATTTCTTGACCACCACCCAGAACATCTGCCGCGTCATCGGCCCGCCCCGCGCGGTCACGAACAAGGCATTATCCTGCTGCCCGTTCAGGATCACGCCGCGTGCTTCACGCAGGTAGCGTTCGATCCATTGGCGCGCTTCGCCGCCGAACGGCACCAGGCGGGTTTTCGCACCCTTGCCGGTGATCCGCACCACGCCCTCGTTCAACCCGAGCTCGGCGATCTCCAGTGCCACCAGTTCCGATACCCGCAAGCCGCTTGCATACATGAGCTCGAGCATGGTGCGGTCGCGAATGCCCAGCGGCTCCTGCACGCAGGGTGCCGCCAGCAGCGCTTCGACATGGCTTTCGGACAAGGTGTGGACGAAGCGTGCCGGCTGCTTGGCCGATGCCAGCTTCAGGCACGGGTCCTCGGCGATGCGCTGCAGGCGTAGCGCCTGCTGGTAGAAACGCTTCAGCACCGACAGCCGCCGGTTCGACGAACTGGCCTTGGTATCGCCATGGCGGGCCGTGAAATAGCCGGCGATGTCGCCGGCATGGGCGGCCAGCAGGCCGGTGCCCGGGCGCGCCTGCGCCAGCCACGCGGCGAACAGCTTCAGGTCGCGCCGGTAGGCGTCGAGCGTGTTCTTCGACAGGCCGTCTTCCAGCCACAGCGTGTCGCAGAACTCGTCGATCAGAGCAGGGTCGTTTGCTGCCATGCGTATTCGCGGTGCCCTTCGTGCGCCAGCAGCCAGCGCTTGACGTCCAGCGTGAAGCCATTGCGGTCATCGCTGCCGGCAAAGCCGCCGAGGCCCTGGGCGCCCGTGACGCGATGACAAGGGATGACTAATGGAAAATAATTGGCGCCGCATGCCTGGCCGACGGCACGCGGCATCGAGCCGATGAATTTGGCGATCTCGCCATAGGTGCGCACTTCGCCACGCGGGATCGCGCGGATCGCCTCCCACACCTTGCGCTGGTAAGTACTGCCCACCTGCGCCAGCGGCAGGTCGAACGCGAAGTCCGGATCCGCGCAATAGCGCAGCACCTGGCACGCAACCTGCTCTGCTACCGCATCGGCCGGCGCCTTCTCGCCCAGCTTCGCCGGCAGGTAAACCAGTTCGCTCACCACGGCACCGGCGGTGCGGATGCCAAGCGCACCGAATGGCGTCGGCACGATCGCTGCGAACATCTCGCTAACCTGTTGTATTTGCGTCACGTTTAACTCCAGACCACTGTGGCAAACATGCTACACGAACAGCGTGGACCGTACCAGGGTTCATGCCGCTGCGACCGGAAAACGCACGGAGGCATGGCGGACGTCCTGCCTGCAATCCTGCGCCGTTTCATGAAACGTCACCGCAAGTCATGGCGAGCCGAGGGGGTAGAGGGCGGGACGGGGCAGTATCGGCAACGCATCGGCAACGCATCGGTAAGGGCAGGCGAAAAAAAACGCACCTGCGGTGCGTTTTAAGTAATACCTGGCGCAATTCCGGTTGTTTGGTCCCGCCGCGGCTGGCTTTTGGCCGCCTTCAGCAGTGATGCCAACAACATACTGTGAATCGCGTGTCTCCTCGATTTATTGCCGTCTCCGGCATGCCGTTTTTATTACCACTCCCCACTAAATCTCATGTGCCTTGCTACACTGGTGCATATCGATATACGGTGCACCAAACAGGAGCGATCATAACTGATCCATCTGCGCTTTTCTCCTGTTTTTTTGTAGCAAGAGCATATTTGAGTTGACCTTAAATAAACTGTGGCAATGTTTCCGAAAGTTTGGTAGATGGGTTAGCCCGGCTTCTACCCCTTGCCATAGATCAGCTCAGGGAGCCACAGCGAGATCTGCGGCACGTAGGTCACCAGCATCAGGAAACCAAGCATCGTCAACAGCCACGGCAGCACCGCCACGGTCAGTTCCGAGATGCCCATCTTGGTGATGCCCGATGCCACGTACAGGTTCAGGCCCACCGGTGGATGGCACATGCCCACCTCCATAT
>DASVVD010000016.1:0-5229 GCA_036386715.1 Pseudoduganella sp. | reverse complement strand
CAATGATAAGTGACTGTCTCGTCAGGCATTTTTTGACCGGCTCCAGCCCCTGTAGCCCTGCTACCCGCAAAGACCAGGCCTCCGCAACGGCAGCTTTACCACTCAGCAGCACAAATACCCCACCCATACCGGCGCAGCGGGACTACGATGGAGCATGGCGAAACGATAGTTTCCCGCCTGTGAAAGGAACGCGCCATGATTCCCCACGAACTGACCAGGAAGTTTGCGAGCGGAAAAGGCGCGGTCTTCGTCGGCGCTGGCATGTCGATGGGTGCCGATCTGCCCAGCTGGAACGAACTGGTGACGCCGCTGCAGGACAAGCTCACGCACCTGAAAGCGGGCGACCAGTACAGCCCGGAACAGATCGCCGGCTGGTACGAGGTGCATGAAAGCAGGGAGACGATGATCGACTTCCTGAAAAAGCAGCTGAGCCGGGACTGCGTGCCGACCGAATGCCACCGCCTGCTGGCGCGCCTGCCGGTGGACCTGTTCTTCACGACCAATTTCGACAACCTGCTGGAGCTGTCCCTGCCCGATGCCGAGGTGGTGTACAACGACGTGGACTTTTCCATGCTCGATGCGCCGCGCAAGCGCCAGCTCATCAAGGTGCATGGCGATTTCAGGGACAGCAAATCCATCGTGTTCACCCGCAGCGATTACGACCATTACCTGGAAGACCGCCCCACCATCTCCGAACTGATCCGGCTCACGCTGGTGCAGCGTGCGGTGCTGTTCCTCGGCTACAGCTTCAACGACCGCAACCTGACGACCATCCTGGCCCAGGTGGGCAGGCGGCTGGGCCAGCTGCGGCGGCCGCTGTTTGCCCTGCTGATCAATCCTCACCCCTATGTGAAGCTGGAGCTGGACCAGAAATACGGCGTGACGGTAATCGAACTCGTGGTACCGGGCGAAGGCAGGCAGTTGCGCGAAGGGAGCGTGCTGGCGGTGCGCAGCTGGCTGGAACGCTTCAGGACGCAGATCGAACGCGAGCGCAACAACTTCGGCGACACGCAGTCGATGCTGCCCGGTTCGAACCTGCCCCTGCCCTCCGCCGGCTTCGTTGGCCGGGAGCGCGATATCGACAAGGTGATGAAGGCACTGCAGGTCTCGAACGTGGTGGCGGTCAGCGGACCGGCCGGCATGGGCAAGACCGAACTGGTGATCGAGGTCGCCCGGCGCTGCGAGTTCGGCACCAAGTCCGACCTGAGGAGCCAGCCGACCCTGTTCGCCTACTGCGTGTACATCGACGCCCGCGACTGCAACAATTCGCCCTCCGTACTGCACTGCATACTCGACACGATCGCCGAGGCCTTCAAGCTCGGCGCCGTCAAGCATGCCGGGCTCGATCAGAAGAAAGAGCAGATCCGCGGCATGCTGGCGATTTTCCGGGTGCTGCTGGTGATCGATAACCTGCAGCGTGCCGCCGAGACGGGCATCGCCCAGTGGCTGCAGGAAATCCCCACGCCGAGCGCCGTAATCCTGGTCACGCGCGGACAATTTTCCGGCGTATCGGTGCGCATTCCGATTGCCGGGTTCGACCAGGATGATGCGCGGGCCTTCTTGGGCGAGCACCTCGCCAGGCGGGGCATCGCACATGACGACGACCATCTCGACCGGCTCATCGCCACCGTGCACGGCAGCCCGCAGGGCATGAAGATGCTGGTCGGCCAGCTCGCCACCTCGGGCTTCCCGGTGTCCGCCGCGCAGCCACGGGACAGCATGGCCGAAGCCTGCGACCGGGTACTTGCCGATTCATGGCGCCACCTCGGCGAAGCCGGCAAGACCGTGTTGCGCGCCGCGTCGATCCTGACGAAAAACCACATTGCGCGGGAGGCGCTGGTTGCCGCGTCGGGCCTGGAAGAGGACATTTTCTCGACGGCCCTGCATGAATGCGAGAGCCTGCTGCTGCTCGAACCGTGCACGGAACCATGGTCCGGCACGGGCCGCGTGCATGGCTATAAACTGCACCCCGGCACGGCGTCGCTGGTGCATGGCATGTTCGACGAACAGCCCGGCCTGAAGGACGGCTTTCTTGCCCGGCTGGCCGCGTACCACCGCACATTCGTCGGCAAGGTGGTGGTGCGGCCCGACCCGCCCGTGCCCTACTGGAACGCGGTGGTCACGCAAGACATGCTTGAGATCGATGACGAGTGGCCGAGCATCCGCAACGTGCTGGTCTGGGCCGTGGAGCATGAGCCGGAGCATGTGATCGCACTGGTGAACCTGCTCGTGCACTACATGGACTCGAGGCTGCTCAACAGCGACCGCATCCGCTTTTCCTATGCCGCGGCCGCTGCCCTGGGCCAGCAAGGCCGTGTGCAGGAAGAAGCACTGCTGCGTATCGATGCGCTGGGCTGGACGCTGGTCGAGGAAGGGCAGTTCGACGAAGCCGAGCAGGAAATCGCGCAGGGACTGGCACTCGTCGAGGCGTGCGACCGCGCGCAGGCTGCCGGCCTGGAATCGCTGGCGCTGGCATGGCGGGCGCGCGCCCAGTGCCTGCAGGACCGCGCCGGCAAGGCGCAGCAGGAGATCACCAGGGCGCTGCGCGCTTCACGGCACGAAGAAAACTGGATCCGGTACCGGGTGCACATGGTGGCCGGCGACATCCGCGTCAAGCAGGGCAATATCGCCGGGGCGATCAGGAGCTACGAAAAATGCCGGCGCCTGGTCAACAGCTATGGCGGCGAGGAAGGCTACCAGACGCTGCCGCGGCTGGGCATGGCGCACCTGCGCAACGGACAGCTGAACCAGGCCGAGAAAGTGTTTTCGGAACTGCTGCGCGTGTGCCTTGCCGACTCGATCGCCATCGGCGCGCTGTATGCCCGCTACGGGCTGGCCTATATCGCATCGCGCGACACAATGCGCTACTGCAGTGCGCGCCTGCAACTGAAGCAGATCCGTGCCCAGCTGTCACGCGCGACCACTTCCAACCTGCTGCACCGGCTGATGGACGAACTGGAGAAATCGCTCGATGCCGCCGAAGGGCGCGCCTGACGGGCAAGCGCACGCGCTAAGTGAAGTTCCCCGCTTTCGGCACAAGCCCGCCAATCGTGCGGCGGTGCCGGTGCAGCACAATCGGTGGCACGTATTCCAGCCCCGCCACCGAAAGGAGCTCGCATGACCACCGAATTCGACCGCGCCGACAACCTGCACCGCCCGCCCATGGCCGGCACCACCACGTCGACCACCAGGCCGCTGATCGTGACCCCCACGTTCGTCAGCCGCGTCGACGATACCGCGCGCAGCGAACGGCCGCAGGATGCCGGCGCCTCGAAGAGCCGGCACGGCCACGAGGTGCACTTTCCGAACTGGCGTCCGCACGCGCTGGCCCTGGAAGGTGATCCCAACCTCGCCTACGAGCACTGGGACGAATACTGGCGCAAGGTGCACGGGCCGAAGTTCGCCTGGGACGAGCCGGGCAGTTCCTCGGCCCTGGTGCTGCGCTACGACCAGGTGCACCGCATCGCCTCGGGGCCGTCGTCGGCATTCCGGCCGCCCTACCGTGCCATGGTCGATGAAGACGGGCGGCTGCCGGCGGATCCCGAACGGCGCGTGCCGGCGCACCGCCGGCCGCGCTGGGACGGTTTTGCCTATATCGCCTATGCGGACGAAGAGGACATCGAACGCGTTTTAAAACAGGAGAAATTCGCCGAGCGCATCGTGGCGGACGAACAGGTGGCGTTTCGCATGGTGACGCGCGAGATCACCCGCGAATACATCCTGATTCCCAGCGAGCGGCACCGCGATCCGGTCAGCCTGGTCAGGATCCACATGCGCGCTCCCGGCCTGTCGCGCGAGGCGTTCCAGCACCGGCTGCTGGAAGAACACGCGCCGCTGGTGCTGGCGCAGGCAGCCACGCGCGAGTTCGTGCGCCGCTATGCCCAGCTGCACAATATCGGCTCGACACAGGAAGACCCCGAGGGCAGCCGGATCGACGCGGTGTCGGTGCTGTCGTTCGCCTCGCTCAACGACGTGGAGGATTACCTTGTCAGTCCCGATTACGCCGCGATCGAGGCCGCCGAAAATGCCCTGCTCGGCGAAGGTTCCGAATGGTGGACCGGCATCAACTACAGCGTCATCAACCGGCTGGTGCCGGAGCTGGCCACCGAGTGGCGCTAGCTTCGCACCGCAGCGGCGCCGTCAGCGCTTCGTCGCGGCGGCCGGGCTGACCCGCCAGATCTCGCCGGTCACGTCGTCCACCACCAGCAGCGAACCGTCGTCCTGCACGGCCACCGACGACGGCCGGCCCCACACCTCGCGGTCGCTGACGACGAAGCCGGTCATGAAATCCTGGTATTTCCCGGTCGGCACGCCGTCCTTCATGAATACCCGCACCACCTTCGAACCGGTGCGCGTGGTGCGGTTCCATGAGCCGTGCAGCGCCAGGAACATGTCGCCGTCATAGTCGGCCGGGAACCCGCTCCGGGCGGTCTTCGCGGCCTCGTAGACCACCATGCCCAGCGGTGCCGAGTGCGCCGTCACCAGCAGGTCCGGCGTCCGCACCTTGTCCGCCAGGTCGGGGCGGATGCCCTTCAGGCGCGGCTCCTCGTTGCGGCCGATGTAGTACCACGGCCAGCCGAAGAACGCGCCGGATGGCACGCGCGTGAGGTAGTCGGGCGGCAGGTTGTCGCCCAGCAGGTCGCGCTCGTTCACGCTGCAGAACAGGTCGCCCGTGGCCGGATGCCGGTACAGGCCCACGCAGTTGCGCAGGCCGGCGGCATGGGTGCGGCGGTTGCCCCCTTCCGGGTCGAAGGCGAGCACCACGCCGCGGTCGGTCTCTTCACCCCACGCACCGCCCACGCCGTGCTTCGCTTGCCAGGCGGGCAGCGGTTCCGGCGGGCGCGCATCGATCCGTTCGCCGATATTCGACGCCGATCCGATCGACACGAACATGGTCTTGCTGTCGGCGGAAAACGCCAGCGTGCGCGTGGTATGCGCACCCGGCGCGGCAACCAGCGAGGGCACCACCACTTCCGGCGCCGCGCTGGCCACCAGGTCGCCGTTCCGGTACGGGAAGCGCACGATCGAATTCACGTAGGCCACGTACAGGTAGCGCGGATTCGGCCCCACCGGCCAGAACGCAAAGCCGAACGGCCGGTTCAGGTCCTTGGCGAACACGCTGGCGGTATCGGCCCGCTCCCCCGTCGAGGAACGGAACACCTTGATCAGCCGTTTCGGCATCGACGACATGAACAGGTCGCCGTTGGGCGCCCTGACGAGCAGGCGGCC
>DASVVD010000015.1:0-2690 GCA_036386715.1 Pseudoduganella sp. | reverse complement strand
CACGCGCGCCACCAGCCACAGGCCCAGCGCGGAGGCGGTGAACAGCAACTGGCCGGTCGCCAGCCACAACACCGAGCCGGCAAGTGCCGGTGCCACCACGCCGGCAACGATCGCCCCGGCCAGTGTGGTCTCGAACGACTGGCAGGACGCCACGGTGCCGCGGATGTGCGGGAACAGGTCCAGCGCCATCAGCGTGGCGGCCGGGCCCACCACCGACATGCCGAACGTGTAGAAGAACAGCGGCAGCACGCTCCAGGGCACCGATGGCGGCATGAACAGGTGATACGCCACGTTGATGCTGGCTGCGGACAGCAGAAAGCAGAAGCCGATGGCGATCTGGCGCTCGAAGGCGATCTTGCCGGCCAGCCGGTTGGCGAACAGTGCGCCGGTGAAGATGCCGGACACCGAGGGAATGAACAGCCACCCGAACTGGTCCGGCCCCAGGTGCAGCTGCTTGGGCAGGAATTCCGGCGCTGCCGTGATGTAGACGAACAGGCCGGCGAAATTGAGCGCAACGATCAGCGATTTCAGGTGGAACAGCGGCGAACCGAGGATCTGCCGGTAGCTGCCCCACAGGAAGCGCGGATTGAATGGCTGGCGCTTGTGCAGCGGCAGCGTTTCCGGCAGGCGCCGCCAGCAGACGATGAACAGCCCGATCGAAAACACGAACAGCACCAGGAAGATGGCGCGCCAATCGAAGAACTTGACGATGAAGCCGCCCATGATCGGCGCCAGCGCGGGTGCGATCGCGAAGATCATCGTGACCAGCGACAGCAGCCGGGCCGCCTCGGCATCGTGGTACAGGTCGCGGATGATGGCCCGGCCGACCACCACGCCGGCACCGGCCGACACCCCCTGCAGCACGCGGAAGACCCACAGGTACTGCACGCTGTGCGCGGCGGCGCAGCCGATCGTGCCGAGCGCGAACAGGATCAGCGACACCAGGATCACGTTGCGCCGGCCGAAGGCATCGGACAGCGCACCATGCCACAGCACCATGCCGGCGAAGGCCAGCATGTAGGCCGTCAGGCTTTGCTGCACCTGGATCGACGAGGCGCCCAGCGACTGGCCGATCTCGGGGAACGCCGGCAGGTAGGCATCGATGCAGAACGGGCCCAGCATCGACAGCCCGGCCAGCACGACGGCCAGGCCGGCCTGGCTCAAGGGGCGGGTATGCGGTTTCCTGCGGGGCGGGACGGGTGGAACCGGGTCGGGAGGGAGGTTGGCTGGGGTGTCGGGGAGCATGGATGTTCTGGTTTTTAACCACTGACGCAGCCCCTGGGGTCCGTGTCAGCGGCTGAAATTTACGTTACATCCGGCCATGCCGGCACCGGCCGGCCGGACTCATTCGTCGCTTTTCGGTGCTGCAGCTTGCGCGGGGGCGGCGGGTTTTGCCTCCTCGCGCCGGTTGAAGCCGGCCACCATGTCGAAGCGGAACAGCCGGCATTCCAGTGCGCCATTGAAGAACGGCGTCTTGCGCGACTCCTTCAGGCGCAGCAGCTTCGGCAGGTTCAGGTCGGCCGTGAACAGGTAAGCCGTCCAGCCGGCGAAGCGCTGCTTCAGCGTCTTCGAAAGATCGGCGTAGAACGATTTCGCCAGTTCGTCTTCTTCCATCGTGCTGTCGCCCCGCACGCCGATGCGCTCGCCGTACGGAGGATTCGTCAGCAGGATGCCCGGCCCGCCGTTCAGGTTTGCCACGGGCGCCTGCACCTGCTGCGCCTCGATCTGCTTCAACGGTACTTCGAACAGGATACCGGCATTGCGCAGGTTATGGCGCGTCATTGCCACCATGTCGCCGGAGATGTCCGAGCCGAAGATCGTCGGTTCGGCGGGCAGCGGGTTGGGCTTGATCGCCGCCTTCATTGCCTGCCACGGGGCCGGATCGAAATCATGGAATTTTTCAAAGGCGAACTGGCGACGCGCGCCGGGCGGAATGCCCTGCACCATCTGCGCCGCTTCGCACAGGATCGTGCCGGAGCCGCACATCGGGTCGAACAGCGGAATGCCCGGCTTCCAGCCGGAAACACGCAGCAGGCCGGCCGCCAGGTTCTCGCGCAGCGGCGCATCGCCCGTCTCGGTGCGCCAGCCGCGCTTGAACAGTGCCTCGCCGGACGTGTCGAGATAGATGATGAACTGGCGCTGGTCGAGGAAGCCGGCGATCCGCATGTCCGGCTCGCGCGTGTCGACCGAGGGGCGCTTGTTGTACATGTCGCGGAAGCGGTCGCACACGGCGTCCTTGATCTTCAGCGTGGTGAACTCGATGCTTTTCAACGGCGACTTGATGGCGGTGACATCGACGCGGATCGTGTGGTCCACGCCGAACCACTCTTCCCAGGGCTGCGCCAGCACGAGGTCGTAGATGTCGTTTTCGTTCTGGTAATGGCACACGCCCATGCGCATCAGCACGCGCGAGGCGATGCGCGAATGCAGGTTGATGCGGTAGGCGTCGTACAGGTCGCCCGAGCAGTGCACGCCGCCCGGCACCTGGTTGTGCACCTTCAGGGTGGGGCTTTGCGTGGTTTGCGCGATCTCGAGGAGTTCCTCGGCCAGCGCCACTTCCATGCCGCGCGGGCATGGGCAGAAATATGAAGTCATGGGTGTACCCTTTGTCCGTTGGAGTTGCCTGGTGTCAGACACCGGTTTTAAAGCCAGAAATTATTGCTCAAAATTGGGGTCTGACCCCGATTTTG
>DASVVD010000014.1:0-4977 GCA_036386715.1 Pseudoduganella sp. | reverse complement strand
ATCGGCCACGCGCACGAGGTAACTGCCGTCCGGTATTTTCGCCAGCACTTCGCCCTGCACGGTCTTGCCCACCATCGGACCCAGGGCGCGCTGGAAGGCGGCCTGGCGCGGGTCGGCAACGGCCTGGCCGCCGCCCGGGACGACGGGCCGCAGTCCTGCCGGATCGAGCCGCGTCTGCATGCCTTATTCCCTCCGCCCGCGCTGCATCCGTGGATCAGACGCCGTAAGCGTTGACCAGGCGCCGTTCGGTGCCGGTGCTGTTGATCAGCCGCGAGAGCTGCGCCATCCATGGCGTGATCAGGTCGCGCACCTTGCGGTCGTTGTCCAGCATCTGCTTGATCAGCGTGGCCTTCTGCGCGCGCTGCTCGCCTTCCAGCCGGATCATGCCCTCGTTGGCCTTCAGCACGGCCACATGGGCGTTCACGCGCTGTTCCAGGTCCTGCAGGTGCTCCCAGTCGGAAGCATTGGCGGCCGCCACCATCTGGCCCGTCAGTTCACCCATTGCCGCGTACACGCACAGCACGTCATGATTGGTCATCGTCATCGTTCTGGATTGCCGGATTGTTATGTCGGTTTGATTGGTGTTCAGAAATTCGAGTAAGCGCGGGCCTGCTTCTGGCTGGCCAGCGGTGCGCCGCCGGCGGGCGCATGCTGCACCGCGTCGCCGATCTGGTTCCACGTGTCGCGCAGGTCGGTCAGCAGGCCGCGCACTTCGTCGAGGATCTCGACCTGGTTCTGCAGGTTCGCAGTCAGCAGGCGCGAGCTCATGTATTCGTACAGCGCGTCGAGGTTCCTGGCGATGTCGCCCCCCACTTCCTTGTCCAGGCTGGCCTTCAGCCCGTTGTCGATGATCTGGATCGCATGCGAGATGGACTTGCCTTTCGCTTCGATATTCCCGCTCTTCATGTGCGTGGTGGCATTGATCAGCGCGAGAATGGCACCGTCGTACAGCATTGCAACCAGTTTATGCGGGGTGGCGGCCGCGATGCCGGTTTCCAGGCCGACCTTGGCGTAGGCGTTGACGCCGCGTTGCGGACTTCCGAACATGGTGTTCTCCTTGTTTCGATTAGCTGTTGGAGGCAATGGACGCCAACTGCTGGGTCAGGTAGCTGGACGTGGTCTGCATGTTTGCAAGCATCACATCCAGCGCGCTGTATTGTTTGCGGTAACGTGCTTCGATGCCGGTCAGCTTGTCGGAAAACGCGTCGCTCTGCTTCTGCACGTCCTTGATCGACTTGTTGATGCCATCGGTGCGGCTGGTGATCTGGCCAGTCTTGCCCAGCATCGTCGTGGCCAGGTTGTTCAGCTGGTAGGCATAGCCCTGCGAGAAGCTGACCGTGCCGCGCGTGCCGACCGCGCCGCCCGTCACCTCGATCTTCAGGCCTTCGACATCGGTACCTGCCAGCCCCGTCATCGTTTGACCGGAACCGATCACCGGATGCCCACCCAGCGTGCCGGCCACGTCCATGCCAGCCACGGCGGCGGCGTCGCCGAACAGGCTGTCGGTCGTGGTGCCGCTGGTGGAGCTGAGCGCGATATTGGACAGCGAGCCGTATCTGGCCGAGGATACCGCCAGCTTGCCGTCGGTATCGATCGATGCCGTCACCGAGTTGCCGGCGCTGGAAAAGGCCGACGTGCCGTTGATCGACGATTGCACCACTTTTGCCAGCTCGGCCGGCGTGTAGGTGCCGGCCGGGATCGTGACGGTGGCCGTGTTCTTGCTGTTGCTGGGCGTGGTGTCGTTCAGCGTGACGGCCCACTGGGTATTGGCAGCGATCGTGGTGCTCGGCGGTATCGCCGCAGTGCCGGTCAGCGCACCTTGCGAGGCCATTTGCGTGATCGACAGTTCGTAGGTTCCCGGCTTGGTGGCCGAGGTGGAACTGGTAAACGACGCCAGGTTGTCGCTGGTCTTGCCCACGGCGCCGAACAGGGCGCCGATGTCGCCGAAATTGGTGTCGATCGCTTTCTGGAACTTGGTCGAATCGAGCGACAGCGTGCCGTCTTTCGCAAAGCTGATGCCGACCTGCCCCAGGTTCGAGTAGGCACCGGACAGGCCGCTGATGTTCGACGTCAGCATGCGGCGCACCTGCGACTGGATCGACGCGGCGGTGGCGTCGCCCTGCAGCGCGCCCGCGGTCTTGTTTTCCGCATCATAGCCGGTGAGCTTCTTCAGCGTGCCGTTCAGGTCGTTATAGGCCTTGACGAAGGATTCGACATTGCTCTTCACCTGCGAGGTGTTCTTGCTGATCGCCAGCGTGCTGGTGCCAGTCTGGCTGACGGTCAGCGACACGCCCTGGATCGCCTCGCTGACGCTATTCGATTTGCTGGTCACGGCAATGCCGTTGACGGTCAGCTTGGTATCCTGCGCAGCCGAGGTCTGCGTCATCTTTTGCGCGCCTGCCGGATCATAGGCCAGCAGGTTGGCCAGGGCACTGTCGGGCGGATCGGTATCGGTGCCGGACAGCCCGATCTTCATCGACGCGTTGGCGCCCGTGGCGTTCGACGTGAACACCAGGTGATACGGATTGCTGCTGCCATCCGACACGATGGTGGCGGTGACGCCGAGGCTGGCCTTGTTGACGGCGTCGCGGATGCCTTCCAGGGAGTTGTTGGTGGCGTCGATCGTCACGATGCCGGAGGCGATGTTGGCATCCTGCGTGAAGGTGCCGCCGAGATAGGTGCCGCCGGTGCCGGCAGCCAGTCCGGCACCGGCCGGGTTGCTGCCGGCGATCGTGATCGGGCTGGCATCGGTGGAGCTGAGCGAAATGCCGCTGACGGCGGTCTTGTTGGAGCCGGCGTTGACCTGGCCGCCGCTGCTTCCGAGACCGCCGGTGACACCGGCCGCGCTGCCGGTCACCACTTCAGCGATGTCGAGGTTGGCACCGTCGGCACGCGTGAACACGAGGTCGCCGCCGGCGGCGGTGCCGGTAAAGCTGATGCCCGCGTCGGCAAGCGCGGTGAGCACGGTGGACGGGCTGGTCAGTGCCGTGTCGATCGACGCGGCCGTGATGCCATCGCCGGCAGCCACGCCGGCACCCTGTGCGCCGATCTGCACGCCGCCGACCTTCAGCGCATAGGTACCGTCCACACCAGTCTCGACGTCGCCGAAGCCGGCGAACAGTGCGGCTTCGCTCGACGCCGGCGTCGCATTGGCGGTCACGCCGGTGGTGGTGCTTTTCGCATTGATCGCCTCGGCCAGTGCGCGGGCGCTGGTCGTGGTGCTGTCGGTAGCGATGGCGGTACCGTTGATCGTCAGGGAACCGTTGCTGAGGCCGTTGCTGGCGATCGTGTCCTTCAACCGCTCGCCAGCCAGGCCGAAGCCGCCGCTGGCGCTGCCGAACTGGAACGAAATCGTGGTCGTGCCGCCCAGGCCGATGGCCGATTTGTTGCTCGCGATGCCGGGCGTGGTCAGTGTCTGCGCCTGCGCCAGCTGCGACACATTGACCTTGTAGTTGCCGGCCACGGCCTTGGATGTTGCCGATGCCGACAGCACATCGGCATTGCTGGGCGTGGCACTCAGCGTGTTGAAGTCGGTAGCCTTGGTCAGGCCGCCAAGCGAGGCCTGGAATACGCCGATCGCGCCGCTGAGCGACCCATAGGCGGACAGGGACGCCTGGTAGGAGGCGGTCTTCTGGGCGTACTTGGTCAGCGGTTGCTGCTCGACCGCCATCAGCTGTGAAACGATGGAGTTGACGTCGAGGATGCTGCCGGTCGTTGAAATGGTTGCCACGCCTTTGCTCCTGAGAAAGCGATAATGTAGTTTATTATCGGCAGAATCAAACGAGACTTGAGAGGGAGAAAGAAGGCTCAGTTTGGCGCAATGCCGCTCATGCTAGCGCAAAGCAGCCGGAGCCAGCGTCCCGCCAGGGAAGCACTGGTGATGAATCAGCGCTTCCCAAGGGGAGCGGAGCCTGGCCGGAACTGCTCCGGCATCGCCATCAGGCTTGCTGGCGGATCAGCAGGCCCATGGCCTTGTCGAGCGACTTGGCGATCTGCAGTGCTTCTTCGGTAGGCATCTGCCGCACGATTTCCTTCGTGGCGACGTCGACCACCTTGACGATGGTGCGCTTGCTGTCCTGGTCGATCGAAAATTCCAGGCTTTGTGCATGGACTGATTTGTTGAGCTTGCCAACGGCATCTTTCAGCTCATCCATCGAGCCGGTGTTGGTGGCGGTGGCGGTGGTGGTGGCGGTGGCCGTTGCTGTCGTGCTTGCTGCTGTCCCTGTCTGGTTTGCCGTCGAGCTTGCCACTGTGGCGCGGCCGGCGGATACGGTGGCGACTTCTGTGGCGTAGCCACGGTCTGTCCTGGCAGGGGACAGCGAGCCGAGGGTATCGATAGTCATGATCATCCCTGAAACGTAAAAATTCCCCGACCGGATTTACCAGGCGGGGAACCGCAATATGCCATCGCGAACCGGCCATGAAACGGCCGGTTCGACGCTGGCGCCGAAGCGCTGCCTTGCTTAACGCAGCAGGCTCATCACGCTGTTCGGCAGCGAGTTCGCCTGGGCCAGCATGGCGGTACCGGCTTGCTGCAGGATCTGGCCGCGGGTCATGTTGGCGGTCTCCGAAGCAAAGTCGGTATCGACGATACGGCTCTTCGATGCCGACAGGTTTTCCGTCGTGGTCGACAGGTTCGAGATCGCCGACGAGAAGCGCGACTGCAGTGCACCGTAGGCGGCGCGCTGGGTATTGACCGTCGACAGTGCCGCATCGGCGATCTTGATTGCTGCCTGGGCGCCTTCGAACGTGGAGATGTCCAGGCTTGCGACCGACTTCAGGTTCGAGGTGGCGCCACTGCCCAGGCCCGAACCGTCGGTGACCTTGAAGGCGCCTTCGGAATCATAGCTGAGCTGGCCGTTGGCAACTGCCTTGGCACCATTGGCGGCGGCACTGAACGCGGTGCTGACGCCTGGTTTGTCATTGACGACGTTGTACTGTGCGACATCGAACTTGGTGTTGGCGGTCTCGCGCTTG
>DASVVD010000013.1:0-2252 GCA_036386715.1 Pseudoduganella sp. | reverse complement strand
ATCGGTGCGGGGCTGGTAGCGCTGTAAGACAGCGCTTACAGCTGAGTTGTCGCGCTGGCCCGACGGCGTGCTCAGCCTTCCTCGCGGCGGCGGCGCAGCCAGATCGCGGCGCCGATCATCAGGGCGCCGGCCACGGCCCCCCAGATCATCTCCGCCGTGGCCATGGCGGCCCACGAGGACTGGTAGATCAGGTCGAACGCCGCGCTTGGCCCCCGGGTGTTGGCGGCGACATCCATGTCGCGCGCCCGCTCGACCACGCCGCCGGCCATCAGCCAGGTACCCGGCATCACGCCGATCAGCAGGCGGCTGATGAATTTCTCGATCAGCCACCCGGCACTGACGGCCTGCTGCAAACCCTTCTCGGCCCATGCCGCCAGGATCATCGCCAGCAGCGGCACGCCCACGGCCCACAGGAATACCTTGGAACGGGCCCAGGCCGAGACCAGCAGCAGCCAGCCGACCGTCGGCAATGCCCACAGCGCATACACGGGCAGCAGCGAGAACACTTTCAGCGGGCCGAGCCAGAACTGCGGTTGCGCCAGCACCATCGGGAAGACATTGATGCCCTTGAAGGCCAGCGCCGCCATGCCGACCGCCACCAGGATCAGCGAGGTGACCAGTTCGACCACGATGATCAGCAGCGGGATGCCGATCAGCGCCAGGGCCGCCTTCGACAGCACGGTGGCCGTGTCCGAGACCGGCAACGATTTCCAGAACAGGATGCTGCGGTCGCGCCGCTCGTCGTACAGCGCCCCCAGGCTGTAGAAGAACACCATGAACCCCAGCGACAGGTAGAGCGGCGCCGCGCTGACAGGCGCCGCCGCCGCGATGCCTTCGGCCAGGCGCTGCTGCTGGCGTTCGCCGAGCTCGATCGTCGCCCCCGCCACGCTGGTCTGCACGCCGTCGACGTGGATCGTGGCATTGCTGCCGGTAACTGCCACGACCAGCACCATCAGGATCATCAATCCCGCGATGGCCAGCGGCACCCACGTCAGCATGCCCCGGTGCTCCCAGAATTCGCGTCGGATCAGCCAGTGCAGCGTCTGCGCAACCGATTTGCGCGTAGTTTTTCCTGCCGGATTTGTCATCGTATCGTTGCTCGTGTTCATTCGTAGCTCCCTTTCATGCTGGCGACAAACAGGTCCGCCACGCTGGGCGTGCGCACTTCGCCGAGGTTTTGCAGCTGCTGTTTCGGTACGCCATCGAACAGCATCACGCTCTTGCCGAACACGGTGCGGTGCGTCAGCGGCTGCAGGGCAGACGCGGCGGCGGCATGTTGCGGGTGTACCATCACTTCCGTGTAGCGTTCGCCGATCTCCTCCATCGATGCGGCCAGGGCGATCCGTCCCTCGCGGATGAACAACACGTCCGTGAGGATGTGTTCCACTTCCTCGATTTGGTGGGTGGTGATCACGATCGTCTTGTGCTCGTCGAAATAATCTTCCAGCAGGTTCTGGTAGAACTGCTTGCGGTACAGGATGTCCAGGCCCAGCGTGGGCTCGTCCAGCACCAGCAGCCTGGCATCGATGGCCATCACCAGTGCCAGGTGCAGTTGCACGACCATGCCCTTCGACATCGCCTTGACGCGCATGTTCGGTGCCAGCTTCGTGCCGGCGATATAGCGCTCCGCCTTGGCACGGTCGAAGCGCGGGTGGATGCCGGCCACGAAATCGATCGCCTCCTTCACCTTCAGCCAGCGCGGCAGGATCGCCACGTCGGCGATGAAGCACACATCGTTCATCAGCGCGTCGCGCTGGGTGCGCGGGTCCAGGCCCAGCACCGACAGCTCGCCCTCGAACTGGCACAGGCCCAGCGCCGCTTTCAGCGTGGTGGTCTTGCCGGAGCCGTTCGGCCCGATCAGGCCGACGATCCGGCCCGGCTGCACGTCGAAGCTTACGCCATCGAGCGCGGCCTGCCTGCCGTAGCGCTTGGTGAGGTTGCGCGCGGTGATGACGGCGCTCATGCCTTTCCCCCTTGCGCGGCGCGCAGCAGCTGATCCATGTCCAGGCCGAGGCGGCGGATGCGTTCGACCATCGCCGGCCATTCTTCGCGCAGGAAGCGCTCGCGCTCCGTGGCCAGCAGTTTTTCCACGGCACCATCGGTTACATACATACCCATTCCCCTTCGTTTTTCCACCAAGGTTTCATCGACCAGCTCCTGGTAAGCCCGCGACACGGTGATCGGGTTGAGCTGGTAATCGGCCGCCACCTGCCTGACCGAAGGCAGCGCGTCGCCGGGCTTGAGCAAGCCGT
>DASVVD010000012.1:0-2574 GCA_036386715.1 Pseudoduganella sp. | reverse complement strand
GTGCGGCGAGCTGCGCCAGCATCAGCCGGCGGCGGTCGAAGCGGTCGCCCAGCGGCACCACGAACAGCAGTGCGAGTGCGCTGCCCGCCTGCGTGGCGGTCACAATGGCGCCGGCCGCGGCGCGGTCCAGTGCCAGGTCGGCGGCGATCAGGTCGAGCAAGGGCTGCGCGTAGTAGACATTGGCGACGCATAGCGCAGCCGAGATCGCCAGCAAGGCGAGGCGGGTCGTCGTGAAATGCATGGCTTGCTCCAGGTGGTTGCAAAACGAAACTACTTGAAGCCTAGCCGGAGTAGTTTTAAAATGCAACCAGTTTACGGAGGCGGCACATGGCGGGGAAAAAGAAAAACAGCGGCGGGCCATGCCCGGTGGCGCGCGGGGTGGACCTGGTCGGCGACCATTGGGTGCTGCTCATCGTGCGCGACGCGTTCGACGGCGTGCGCCGCTTCGGCGATTTCCAGCGCAGCCTTGGCGTGGCGCGCAACATCCTGTCGGACCGCCTGCGCGTGCTGGTGGAAGACGGCATCCTCGCCAGCCAGCCGGCGTCGGACGGTTCGGCCTATGAAGAATATGTGCTGACCCCGAAAGGCACCGACCTGTTTCCCGTTATCGTCGCCCTCCGGCAGTGGGGTGAACGCCACCTGTTCGCGCGAGGCGAAGCGCATTCGGTGCTGGTGCACCGGGCAACGGGAAACGAGGTGGGAGAGCTGGCCTTGCGTACCGCCGACGGCCAGGAAGTTTCGGCGGCCGGAACATTCGTCAGGAAAGTCGCCCCGGCCACGGGCCAGGGGTAGGCGATGCCGGTTTGACGCTGCCGGAATTGAATCAGGCGGTGCCCATCAGCTGGCGCAGGTTGCATTCCTGCTGCCATTGCCGGCGTTCGGCGGTGCTGCCGGCCTGGCGGTCCAGTTCGGCGCTGTCCATCGCGGCGATGGTGTCGATCAGGCGGCTCGCCACGTTCGGCTCGGGCAGCATCGTACCGAAGAAGGCCACGGTCTCGTGGCGCTGGATCAGCAGGGTGGGAAAATTCTCCACATCGAGGTCGCCCACCAGGTCGGCGTGGTCCTCGATGTCGACCCACAGGAAGTATTTTTGCGGGTGGCGCTTGGCCAGTTCCTCGAATGCAGCGCGGTAGCTGGCGCAGGTGCCGCACCAGGCGGCGCACAGGCAGGCCACGACCAGCCGGTCCTGTGCCAGCGCGGCGGCCACTTCGACGCGGTTGTCGGCGTGTAGGGTTGTGCTGTGCATTGGCGCATTGTACAGCCATTGCATGGCGTCATGCAGGGGGGCGCCGCAGCCGGCATGGCTGGGCCGCTGGCGCCGCGCGAGGTAAAATACGGTTCGTGCCTGTTGCCTTGTCTACCGCCTTTGCCATTTTGATGCCTACCATTCTTGCCCTTGAAACATCCTCCGAACTGGCTTCCTGCGCGCTGCTGCACGACGGCCGCCTGACCTTGCGCAGCGCCGATGGCGTGCGCACGCACTCGGCCTCGCTGCTGCCGATGGTGCAGGAACTGCTGGCCGAAGCGGGCATTGCGCTGGCGGCATGCGACGCGATCGCGTACGGCGCCGGCCCCGGCTCGTTTACCGGCGTGCGCACCGCCTGCGGCATTGCCCAGGGCCTGGGCTTCGGCGCCGGCCTGCCGGTGGTGCCCGTCGTCACGCTCGATGCGATGGCGCTGGCCTGCCGCGAAAAACATGGCGCCGCGGAAGTGCTGGCCGTGCTCGATGCGCGCATGAACGAGGTGTACTGGGCGCAGTACCGTTTCGATGGCGACACGCCGGTCGCCGTGGTGGCACCGATGCTGACGGCACCGGCGGACGTGGCTCCGCAAGGTATCGCGCTGGCGTGCGGCAATGGCTTCGCGGTGTATCCGGAAGCGTTCGCGGACCGGCCGTTCGCGGCCGCCGCCGACGCCTCGATAATGCCGCATGCGGCGCAGGTCGCGCGCCTGGGCGCCGCCGCATTCGCGGCCGGGCGGGGCGTGCCGGCCGCCGACGCGCAGCCGCTGTACCTGCGCAACAAGGTCGCGTACACGAAGGCGGAGCGGGCCGTGATCAACGTAGCAAAAGCGGAGGCCAAAGCGGACGCAAAAGCGGATTTGAAGGCGGATGCAACGGCCGGAGGGCAGGCATGACGCAGCGCCCGGCATGGGATCTCGCACGGCTGGTCTATGAACCGATGCAGCCGGCCGACCTGGACGACGTGGTGGCCATCGAACACGCCGTGTATCCGCACCCGTGGACGCGCACCAATTTCGCCGATTCGCTCAAGCACGGCTACCACGCCTGGGTACTGCGCGATGCGTCGCGCGAGCTGCTCGGCTACTTCCTGGTGATGGGCGTGGTCGACGAAGCGCACCTGCTGAACGTGGCCGTGGCGGGCCCGTGGCAGCGCAGGGGGCTGGGGCGCTTCCTGCTGAACCAGTCCGCGGCGTGCGCGCGCGGCCTCGGCATGGAATCGATGCTGCTGGAAGTACGCCCGTCCAACGTGCGTGCGCTCGAGATCTATCGCCGCTACGGCTTCATGGAAATCGGCCGGCGCAAGGGTTATTACCCTGCCGCGAACGGCACGC
>DASVVD010000011.1:0-1951 GCA_036386715.1 Pseudoduganella sp. | reverse complement strand
TCCATCGACGCAGCGCACACAAAAAAACGTGGCGTCAACCTTTCGAAAACATTGAACCTCAGGAGAAAACATCATGCCAGTCGCCAAAGCCCAACCCGGTAAAACCCTGCTGAACGGTAACGACCACACGCTGATCATGATCGACCACCAGTCGCAGATGTCGTTCGCCACCAAGTCGATCGATGCCACCGTGCTGCGCAATAACGCCGCGCTGGTGTCGAAGGCGGCCGCCGAATTCAAGGTGCCGACCATTCTCACCACGGTGGCCGCCCAATCGTTCTCGGGCCCGATCTACGACGAGATCCAGTCGGTGTTCCCGGACCAGAAACCGATCGACCGCACCTCGATGAACACCTGGGAAGACCAGCGCATCGCCGACCGCGTCAACGAAATCGGCAAGGGCCGGATCGTGCTGGCCGGACTGTGGACATCGGTCTGCATCGTCGGCCCGGCACTGTCCGCACTGGACCAGGGCTTCGAGGTGTACGTGATCACCGATGCCTCGGGCGACATCACCGAGGAAGCCCATGAGCGCGCCGTGCAGCGCATGGTGCAGGCCGGTGCCCGCCCGATCACGTCGCTGCAATACCTGCTGGAACTGCAGCGCGACTGGGCCCGCGGCGAAACCTACGACCAGACGGTGAAGACGTCGGTCCAGCACGGCGGCGCCTATGGCCTGGGCCTGGTCTACGCCAAGTCCATGTTCAACGCTTCGGAAGGCCACTGATGGCGGCGCGTCCGGCGCCGGTGGGCGCGGGGCGCTTTGTCTTCAGGCACCCCGCCTGAGCACGGTGGCCAGGCGGTCCAGGTTCTGTTCGCTGGCACCGGCGGCGAAACGCGCGACCTTCGCGCATTCGCCCGGATCGCCGAAATGCATCGACCAGCGCAGCCGGGTCTTGCCGCCCGCCTCCGTGAACACGAAGGTGGCGCGGAAGGCATGGCTGGAAACATGGTCGAAAACGATCCGTTCCGGCGGCACGATCTCGACGAAATGCGATTCGTTCGGGTAAGTGGAACCGTCCGGTCCGTGCATCACGAATGTCCACACGCCACCCGGTTCGAAAGCGAAACCCTGGAAGGTGCTGGTAAAGCCGTCCGGCCCCCACCACTGCGCCAGCTGCGCCGGATCGCTGAAAGCCTGGAATACGCGCTCACGGGGCGCGTCCAGCACGCGCTCCGTCACGATGTCACACTTGTCCATGCTGCGCTCCTCCATGCTGCAATCGTCCATGCTGCAATCGTCCATGCTGCAATCGTCCCGGCGGCCATTTTCCATGGTGGACGCCGATGCCTGTCGCACCGTTCGAATGCGATATCATCGGCGTACGATCTCCCGGAGGACGCATGGCCCACCCGCTGCTCAACCTGCCGCCGCTGGACGCGTTGCGCGGCTTCGTGGCCGCCGCCCGCCGGCTTTCCATCACGGCCGCGGCGCAGGACCTGTGCCTGACGCAGTCCGCCGTGAGCCGCCAGATCCAGGCACTGGAAGAACGGCTCGGCACGCCGCTGTTCGTTCGGGGCAACCGCTCGATCGCGCTGACGGATGCAGGCCAGCAATTGTTCGACCTTGCCTCGCCCTGGCTGGACCGGCTAGCCGAACTTGCCGGGTCGCTCAGGCACGATGAAACCGCCCGCCCCGTGACGATCTCGGCCAGCATCGGCGTGGCCGCACTGTGGATCCTGCCAAGGCTGGGCGCATTCCAGGCGGCGCATCCGGACGTCGATATCCGCATGGCCACCAGCAACCGCCCCATGGACCTGCGCCGCGAAGGCGTGGACCTGGCGATCCGCTATGCGCCGCCGTCCACCGTGCCGGCCGGCGCGGTGCGCCTGTTCGACGAAGACGTGGTGCCGGTCGCCAGCCCCGCCATTGCGGCTGGCGCGTTTGCCACGCCGGAAGCCCTGGCACGCCAGGTGCTCCTGGACCTGGACGAGCCGGCCCGCCCGTTCC
>DASVVD010000010.1:0-5781 GCA_036386715.1 Pseudoduganella sp. | reverse complement strand
AGGCAGCACCCGCGAAAAGCACCGAAGCCATCACAACCACCCAACGCTTGTTTGCAGACATCTGATTTCCCCTTTTTTTAACCAGTAACGTTGATTACAGCGCCCAGACGTAGTCGACCTTGGTCCAGGTCTGCGCCACGGCGCCGTCTTTCGTGCCCGGCTTGAACTTGCAGGCCGACAGCGCCTTCACGGCAGCCTTGTCCAGGTTCTTGAAGCCGCTCGATTTTTCCACCTTCGATTCCACCACTTCGCCGCTGGCCGACACCAGGAAGGCCATCGTCACCGCGCCCTGCTCTTCGTTCATCAGCGAGGCCTTTGGATATTCGGCCTGGCATTTCCGGGCATCCACGGATGCCGGCACTTCTGCGGCGAAGGCGGCGCTCGATACCAGGGTTGCAGCGATAAAACCGATCAGGTGCTTGTTCATGTTGTTCTTCCAGAGATTAGTTAAATGTTTGGTTTGTACTGCCAGATTTGATACTGAAAATTGATGCTGAAACTGATGCCTGAAACCGGACCTTAGAATTCTTCCCACTCGTCGCCGGCGGTGGCGGCTGCCGCCACTTTCTTCGGCCTGGCCGTGGTAGCGCTATTAGCGATGGCGGGCGTCGGCTTGCGGGCCGGTGCTGCTTTTGCAGCGGCTTTCGCCACCGGCCTGGTTACCTGCTTCACGCTGGCGGTGGTCGGCACCGTTTTCGCGGCGGTGGCCACGGCGGCGATCACGGCGCGCTCTTCGCCCGCTTCCAGCTTGAAGATCGATACCACGCGGGTCAGTTCGCCGGCCTGGTCCTGCAGGCTTTGCGCGGCGGCCGCGGCCTGTTCCACCAGCGCGGCGTTCTGCTGGGTCATGCTGTCCATCTCGATGATCGACTGGTTCACCTGCTCGATGCCGGCGCTCTGCTCCTGGCTGGCGCTGGCGATCTCGCCCATGATGTCGGTCACGCGGCGCACCGAGTCCACCACTTCGTCCATCGTCACGCCGGCCTGGCCCACCAGCTTCGAACCGCGCTCCACCTTCTCCACGGAGTCGCCGATCAGGCCCTTGATTTCCTTGGCGGCGTTGGCGGAACGCTGTGCCAGGTTGCGTACCTCGGAGGCCACCACCGCGAAACCGCGGCCCTGCTCGCCGGCACGGGCCGCCTCGACGGCGGCGTTCAGCGCCAGGATGTTGGTCTGGAAGGCGATGCCGTCGATCACGCCGATGATGTCGACGATCTTGTTGGCCGATTCGTTGATCGAGCTCATCGTGTCCACCACCTGCGACACCACGGCGCCACCCTTGCGGGCCACGTCGGATGCGCTGGCGGCCAGCTGGTTCGCTTCACGGGCGTTGTCGGCGTTCTGCTTCACGGTGGAGGTGAGTTCTTCCATCGCCGAAGCGGTCTTTTCCAGCGACGATGCCTGCATTTCGGTACGGGACGACAGGTCGATATTGCCGGCCGCGATTTCACGGGAAGCGGTGCCGATGGTTTCGGTACCCACGCGCACCTGGCTGACGATGCCCACCAGGCTGTCGCGCATTGCCGCCATTTCGGCCAGCAGGCTGTCCTTGGCGGCGGCCGAGGTGTCGATCGCCACCGACAGGTCGCCGTCGGCAATGCGGCCGGCGATCGACGCGGTGTAGTCCGGTTCGCCGCCCAGCTGCTTGAGCAGGCCGCGGGTAATCAGGTACGCAGCAACCATCGAGATCAGCACGGCCAGCACGCCCATGCCGATCATGAAGTTGCGGGCGCTGACAAAACCGTCATGGGCATCGATCGTCAACTGCTTGTTGACCTTGTCTTCGAGCGCACCCAGCTGGTCCAGCGCTTCCATCCATTTCTTTTGCGCCGGGCGAATTTCCTTGATCAGCACGCGGGTGGCGCTCATCGCATCGTTGGCCAGCCAGAACTGCGAAGCACGTGCAATCGCGGGCAGGGCCACCGCTTCGTGTTCCTTGATCTGTGCGAGGAGTTTCTTTTCTTCCGGCGAAGCTTCGAGCGCGAACTTGGCTTCCAGCTTTTTCAGGTCGGTGTCGTATTTGGCCGTCTGCTCTTTCAGGCGGGCGAATTCCGGTTCCATGTCGGCCGCGTCGGCCATCAGGGTCAGCACGCGCAGCGAGCCGACACGGTCGGCCACGTTATTGCGCATGTCGATCACCAGGCGCGTCACCACGTTATTCACGCTCACCACGTGGTCGAGGCGATCCTGGATCTGCGCCAGGCGGGAAATACCGACGGCAGTCACGGCCACCAGGAAAGCCAGCACCAGGGCGAAACCGAGTGCCAGACGGCTACCCACCTTCATTTTGCTCAAATTCATTTCGGCTCTTTGTTGTTAGCGGTTGTTGTAATTGCCCGGCGAGTGAACTGATTCATCCCGCCTTGTATTGCCACTGCACGGTTTTCACAGCGGCGAATACTGACTGCGCATGCAAAACGAGAGGAAGAAAACGCGGAACTGCCCTGGTTTTTCATCCCTGTGCCACACATTGAAGATTGCACAATGTGTGTCCATAAGGAAATTATAGGACTGTGCATTGCCACGGGGCAAGCGAAATTCTACGCAGAAAAGCGTATCGTGAATTTCTATGGGGAAATTGCGACAAATGGCATGAAACGCTCGCGGATTTGAGCGTTTCGCTGCATTTATGAACTAAAACGGGGCGTTAATGCGCTGAAGCGGTGCGATGGACTGTTTTGGTGCAGCGTGGGAATGCCGCGAAAGGGATGGGCATCGGCACCGGGCCGGTACCGGTGCCACTAGCAGGGGACTTTACCGCCTGAATGCTTCCAGCAGCAGTGCCGGATCGCCCGCCGCCAGCCGTTTCGAATCCGACAGCGTCTGCCGGAACTGCCGCGCCCCGGGCAGGCCCTGCATCAGGCCCAGCATGTGGCGCGTGATCGTGTTCAGCTTCAGGCCGCGGCCGCCCTCTTTCGCCAGCTGGGCGGCGATATAAGGCATCATCGCGCGCAGCACTTCCTCGCGGCTTTTCACAGGCGCGGCGTCGCCATAATATTTGCTGTCGAACGTGGCCATCAGATAGGGGTTGTGATACGCCTCGCGGCCCAGCATCACGCCATCCACATGCTGCAGGTGCTCGTCGATCTCGCTTTCGGTCTTGATGCCGCCGTTGATCAGGATCTCGAACTGCGGGAAATCGCGCTTCAGGCGGTACGCGTATTCGTACTTGAGCGGCGGGATTTCGCGGTTTTCCTTGGGCGACAGCCCTTTCAGGATCGCATTGCGGGCATGCACGATGAAGGTGGTGCAGCCGGCATCGGCCACGGTGCCGACGAAATCGCGCACGAAATCGTAGCTTTCGGATTCGTCGATGCCGATCCGGTGCTTCACGGTCACGTCGATCGACACCACGTCGCGCATGGCCTTCACGCAGTCGCGCACCAGTTCCGGCTCGGCCATCAGGCAGGCGCCGAACGCGCCCTTCTGCACCCGCTCCGACGGGCAGCCGCAATTGAGGTTGATCTCGTCATAGCCCCACTGCTCGCCCAGCTTCGCCGCCGTGGCCAGGTCCTTCGGATCGCTGCCGCCCAGCTGCAGCGCCACCGGGTGCTCCTCCTCGTTGAAGCGCAGGTGGCGCTCCACGTCGCCATACACCAGTGCGCCGGTCGTCACCATCTCGGTATAGAGCCAGGTGTGCTTCGTGATGTGGCGGTGGAACACGCGGCAGTGGCGGTCGGTCCAGTCCATCATCGGGGCCACGCTGATGCGGCGGCCACGGTACTGGCCCGGTTCGTTCACAGGGCTGGCTGGTTCGGTGGCGGGAATGTCAACAGTGGTGTTCATCGCGGCGGGGAGTCAAACGGGCCGCACATTATACAGGCAGCGGCCCCCGCCGCCCGCCCGGCTACCGCATCCGCCGCATCACCGCCGGCACGATGCGCCGGTGCACGGGCGCCACGAACAGCATGTAGACATGGCCAAGCCGCCGGTGCACCTGCACCACGGTCGATATGGCCACCGCGCCATCGCCCCGGCAGACCGATACCTGCACATCAAGGTGCCGGTCCGAATCGCCGAGGATCACTTCATCGTCGGAAACGTGCAGCAGCGAGAAGATGCCGATCCGGTCGCCCGGGCGATACGCGCCGGCCGGCTTGCTGCTGTCGATGGCGCCCAGCATGCCCAGGTCTTTCAGGCCGAGCCGCGACACTACCGCGTTGCGCAGCGCCATCAGCCGCTCCACCCAGGCCGGCGTGTGCGCCACGGTGTCCAGATAAAGCTGCAGCGCGGAACGGCCGTCGAGGGCCACCGCCATGCGATAGCTGTCATGGAAGTGCGCATGCGCGGTGGCGGCGTGCAGCCGGCTTGCGGCGGGAACCGCCTGTTTTACGATGGTGGCCGTCATGACAACAGCTTATCACTGTGGCATCGGAACGTCATTTCCCACCGTGCTTCGCCGATAATGTTGACCAAGCTGCATGGCGGGCGGCCATCCATGCTAACTTCAAGCGACTTTCACAGTGGAGACAGGATGCCGTACCTTGCCGCACGCGAAGAGGTGGTTCGAGAGTTGCGCCGGCATCGCGCGCGGGTGTTGCTGCGCTGGCGGCAACGCATCGGCGACGAGATCCCCTGCAGCACGGTGCTGCCGGAAGCACTCGTCTTCAACGCCATGCCCGAGCTCTACGATTTCCTCACATCGTCCCTTGCCGATCCGCAAGAGCTGAACCGCAGCAGCGTTGCGCGTGCCCATGGCGCCGAACGCGCCCGCGAGGGCGGCTACGGCCCGGCCGACCTGCTGCGCGAGTTCCAGGTGCTGCGCCGCTGCATGGCCGAGATCGCGGAGGAAGAAGGCATGGAACTCACGCGCCAGCACATGGCTGCGCTGGCAATGCGCTTCGATGCCGTGGAACGTGAGGCGCTGGCCGAATACGACATCGTGCGCCAGCACGAAGCGCACATGGCACGTGAAACGCTCGCCGCCACGCTGCGCGCGCACTTGAGCGTGATCGGTATCTCGGCGCAGCGCATCATGTCCAGCGGCACGCTGGAACGCATGTCCTCGCTGGCCAGCAGGATCCGCGTGCGCTCCCAGAAAGTGCTCGAGGCGCTCGACGACCAGCAACAGGCCGCCATCGCCAATGCGGAGCGCTTGTCCCTGGTGCTGTCCACGTTCGATCTCGCCAAACTGGCGCGCGAGGCATGCCGCGAGGCGCAGCATCACGGCACTTCGGTGCATGGCGACCCGATTCTCGTGACCTGGTGCCGCATGTCGGTGCGGCAGGCGCTGCGAATCCTGCTTGCCCAAGGCGGCGAAGCCGGGCCGGTATCGGTCACCGTGCGGCATGCCAACGGCCGCGCAGCCATTTCAGTGCTGCACCGGCACGTGCTGTCGCCGGACGTGGTGCGCACGCTGTTCTCGGTGCGCCGCGCGCAAGGCCATGCCACCATGCGCGAATGGGGCGTGGGGCTCGGATTCGTGCGCGAGGTGGCCGAAAGCCACGGCGGCTGCGCGATCGTGCACAGCTCGGAAGGCACCGGCACCGAGTTCCGGCTCGACCTGCCGGTCGATGCCAGCCCGTTTGTTCCCTGAATCGCAGCGCGTGCGGCGCACGCCGTGCAATTGCTCAGCATCTTGATTGAATCGCCCGATCCGTTGACACCCGCTGAGCGAGTCCCGATACTCGTTTGCCATTCCTGCCAGTAACGCAAGCTCCATGGCCGGCCTTCGCGGCGTCCAGACCACTCCGTCCTCCGCCATGGCGCACCGGCCCGGTTTCACTCAACCTTTGTCTTGAGAGCACCATGATCGAACGCCACATGAACAAGCGTCTCCTG
>DASVVD010000009.1:0-6084 GCA_036386715.1 Pseudoduganella sp. | reverse complement strand
TATGGCCAGATCGACGCCGCGTTCCGCCTCGAGAACGACACGTTCAAGGAAATCAAGTTCGGCCTGCGCGGCACCGACCACGAGCGCAGCAACTTCGCCATTTCGCAGGGCCCGAACTGGGACAACACCGTGCCCGGTTCGGCATCGACCAACCCGGCCTGGAACGGCAACACCTATCCGGGTAACTTCGCCTCCGACCTGGGCGGCGACTTCCCGCGCAATGTGTGGGAACTGGACCCGGCGATCCTGCAGGCCTGGGGCAACGAGCATTCGAACCGCAGCCCCGAGCGGATCTACTACCCGGACATGTTCAACCTGAAGGAAAAGACCAAGGCCGCTTATGTGGCGACCGAGATGGAAGGCGAGGGCTGGAGCGGCAACCTGGGCGTGCGCGTGGTGCGTACCGAAGGCGAGTCGAACGGCTACCAGATCCTGCCGAACCAGCTGCCGGGCGGGAACCTGCCGGCGTTCCCGTGGGGCGGCTTCGTGCAGCAGACGCGCATCGAGAACAACCACACGGAAGTCCTGCCGAGCCTGAACCTGCGCTTCGACGTGAAGAGCGATGTCGTGGCCCGCTTCGGCGCCTCGCGCACGATGACGCGGCCGGACTTCGGCGCACTGGGCGGTACCGTGTCGCTGACCGATGAAACCCATACCGGCAACGGCGGCAACGCGGCGCTGAAACCCACGCTGTCGAACAACCTCGATGCCACGCTGCAGTGGTACTTCGCGCCGCGTGCGCTGGCATCGGTCGGCCTGTTCTACATGGACCTGCATAACTACGTGGGTTATGGCAGCAGCACCGGCACCTTCATCGACAGCCGCGCGTCGCAGCAGTCCGGCCAGCCGACCTTCGCCACCTACACCATCACGTCGCCGGTCAACGTGGACGCCAGCGTGAAGGGCCTGGAGCTGGCGCTGCAGATGCCGCTGGGCGCGGGCTTCGGCGTGGACGGCAATGTCACGCTGTCCGACTCGAAGCAGGACTTCGGCAGCTGCCCGGCCACGCAGACCAGTACCTCGTCCGAGCCGTGCGACATGCTGGGCGCATCGAAGACCACGGCCAACGTCGGTGCCTACTACGAGAACGACCGGTTCAACGTGCGCCTCGGCTACGCGTGGCGCTCGTCGTACCTGGCCGCCCAGGACCGCGGCACGCCGCTGTACCAGGACGCGGTGGGCCAGCTGTCCGCCTCGCTGAACTGGAACATCACGAAGAACGTCGTGCTGACCCTTAGCGGCCAGAACATGAACGAGCCGATCCTGAAGAACTACGTCTACAACAAGGACCAGCCGGCCCGCTTCTACGCCAACGGCGCGCAGTACTACGCCGGCCTGCGGTTCAAGTACTGATCCAACCGCAAAGTTTCCAAAATTCGGGGACAGTCCCCGTTTTTTGGAAATATTTCCTAAAACTGGGGACAGTCTGAGGTATCCCAGGTTTCGTAGACGCTTCAATTAAGCATCTGATGCTGTTTTTCGACTTCGATCGGGCTGCGGTACGCCAACGTTTGGTGGGGCCGCCGCAGATTGTAGTACAGCTCGATATAGTCCGATATCTGAGAGATCGCTTCGGCCCGAGTTGCGAAGATGATGTGGTGAGTTTTTTCGTTCTTTACCGTGGAAAAAAAGCTCTCCGCCACGGCGTTGTCGTGGCAGTTCCCACGTCGGCTCATACTTGGGATTAAGTTGTTCGTCTGGAGCACGTTCCGGTACTCCTTTGAGCCGTACACCGAGCCCTGATCGGTATGGCATATCAGTCCCGGCGCCGGCCGGCGCTGCGCGATCGCCATCTGGAGCGCGGCGATCGGCAGCGTGGCATCCTGTCGAGCGCTCATGGCCCAGCCGACAACGCGGCGAGCGAACAGGTCAAGCACGACGGCCAGGTGAAGCCATCCTTCGCGGGTATGAATGGTCGTGATGTCACCGACCCATGCCTTATTCGGCAAAGTCACGGTGAAAACTCGTTTGAGCAAGTTCGGTGCTGGCGGCTCTGTATGCTGATGGACATGCATCACACGAAACTTCACCTTGCGCAGCGCTTGAATACTCTCGATCTTGCGCAGGCGTACAACCCGATGTTTGCCGCACTCTATGCCGGCGTTCTTCAGCAAGTGCCACGTCTTCATGCCACCTAATGCGTAGTGACTCGATTCGTGCAACTGCCGAATCTGCTCACGCAGTGCCAGATCTTCCCTGCTACGCTGACTAGGCGCTCGTCCACGCCAGGCATAAAAGCCGCTGCGATTGATGTCCAAGACACGGCAAAGTGCTTTTATAGGGAACTGCTGGCTATGTTCTTTAATGGCCGCGTACTTTACTGCTTCAGTCGCTTCAAGTACGCGTCGAACTTTTTTAAGATGGCCAAATCTTCCTGAGCGCGGGCTAGTTCACGCCTCAGGCGCACTACTTCACTTTCTTCGCTTGCAGGCTTGCGACCACGCGGCTTGAAGCTGTCTTCCGGGCCTTTTTGTTCCAACGTCTTAGCCCATTTGTAGAGCTGATTACGCCGAATGCCCAGTTCCAGGGCAAGTGCCTCTGCCGTCTGCTTTCCGTCGTTGAGACGGGCAACTGCAGCCAGCTTGAACTCCTTCGGATAGACAGAACGATGCTGCCGCTGCGCGGCAGCATCTTCAGATGGGGTATTTTTTGGCTTGGTTGTCATGGATTCCTCTGAGACATATTGTCTCTTGTTTAGGATGTCCACGAAACCCGGTACACCTCAGTCCCCTTTTTTAGGAAATAGTTTTATAACTAAAGCAAAATGACGCCTGTCGAAGAGGTCTCAAGTTTTGATGGCGCGCGCTTCGCCGCCCTACAGGCTGCGCAGCAGCCGGTGGTGGTGCGCGGCCACGTCGCTCACTGGCCGGCCGTGGCGATGGCGCGGCAGTCGCCGGAGGCTTTATGCCGTTACCTGTTGCGGTTCGATAAAGGCGCGGCGTGCGATACGGTGCTGATGCCGCCGGAGGCCAGGGGCCGCCTGTTCTACTCGGCCGACATGCAGGGCTTTAATTTCGTGCGCGGCAAGCGCACGGTGGCGGCGGTGCTCGAGCAGGTGGCGCGTTACTCACAATTCGCGGCGGCGCCGGCGGTGGCTATGCAGAGCGCGCTGCTGGACGAATGCCTGCCCGGCTTCGCGCAGCAGAACCCGGCACCGCCGATGATGGGCCAACTGGGCCAGCTGGGCGATCAGCGCATCGCCCCGCGCCTGTGGCTGGGCAACGAAGTCATCACGCCGGCGCATTTCGACGAGTCGCACAACCTTGCCTGCGTGGTCAGCGGGCGGCGCCGCTTCACCCTATTCCCGCCCGGGCAGGTGGCGAACCTGTACCTCGGACCGCTGGACTTTGCGCCGACGCCCACGCCGATCAGCCTGGTGTCCTTCCGCGCACCCGATTTCAAGCGTTTCCCGCGTTTTCGCCAAGCGCTGGAGCACGCCATCGTCGCCGAGCTGGAGCCGGGCGACGCGCTGTACATTCCCTCGCTGTGGTGGCATCACGTCGAATCGGTCGGCGTGCTGAATGCCATGGTCAACTACTGGTGGACCGCGCCGGCGGCAAACGGCCTGACCAAGGCCGACGTGCTGGCGCAGGCCTTGGAGGCACCATGAAGAAAAACAGGATAGTCCTCGCCGCGTTGCTCGCGCTGTGCGCACCGGCGGTGCTGGCCGCGCCGCGCGTGATCGTCAGCCCGTACAAATTCCTGCCCGTGAACCCGGCGCCGGACCACGCGATCGGCGCACGCGATGCCACGCCCTACGTGGCCGGCAAACCTGCGGCGCTGACATGGGCCTTCGCCACCGGCGAATGCGGCAGCGAGACGTGGCGCGAACAGTCCGGCTTGAACATCGCCGCGGCCAACGTGGCGGCGTTCGCCAGGGCCGGCGTCGACTACGTGATCTCCACGGGCGGGCAGGGCGGCGTGTTCACCTGCGCCAGCGACGACGCCATGGAGCGCTTCATCGCCCGCTATGACTCGAAGCACCTGGCCGGCATCGACTTCGACATCGAGGCGGAGCAGACGAAGGAGCAGATCGCCTCGATGGTGCAGCGCGCCACCACGGCGCAACGCAAGCGGCCCGGCCTGCGCTTCTCGTTCACCGTCGGCACGCATGCCGCGTCGGACGGCAGCCAGCGCAGCCTGAATGCGCTGGGCGAGACGATCCTCGCCGCGGTGCGCGCCAGTGCCCTGCGGGACTGGACATTCAACCTGATGGTGATGGATTACGGCCCGCCAGCGGCGGACGTGTGTGTGCTGCGCGGTGACGTGTGCGACATGGGCAAGTCGGCCGTCCAGGCCGTGCGCAACGTGCACGGCAAATACGGCATCCCGCTCGCGCAACTGGAAGTGACCCCGATGATCGGCGTGAACGACGTGGCCCGCAACGACTTCACGCTCGACGACGCGCGGCTGGTCGGTGCGGCGGTGAAGGAGATGGGCCTGGCAGGGCTGCACTGGTGGTCGCTGGACCGCGACCAGCCTTGCAAGGCGCCGGTGCAGGGCGCCAGCGACCGCTGCAGCGGCATGGCCGGCCCGGCGGGGGCGTTCGATGCGGCGTTCCGCGCGGGCTTCGGTGGCGGGCGCTGAACACGGGCTTCGGCAGTGACCGGATAAAAAAAAGCGGGAACGGCCATCGGCCGTTCCCGCTTTTCATCAGGCAGGCAAAGCTTACTGGGCAGCCTGGGCCTGGGCCGCGCCGGCGGCCGGGCGGTTCACCCACATGATCCAGTAGCGGGCCAGGTCGCCGCGACCGTCGTTGCCGGTCACGCCCTGCAGCGTCTTGATCGCTTCGTCCTTGCGGCCGGCCAGTGCGTACGAATAGCCCAGGCGCAGCTTGGCGTCGTCGGCATTCTGCAGGCCGCCCTTGGCGATGCCTTCCTGGATCAGGGTAATGCCCTTGTCATGCTGGCCCAGCGTCACGTAGGCGTAGCCCAGGTTGATCAGGCCGGTGCCGTTCTTCGACTTGCGGGCCGAGGCTTCGCCGGTGCCGATGTTCTTCGTGTCGTCCGCGGCCTGCTTGTCGGCCTGGGCGCGCAGCTTCTTGTGCTCGCCGGCCTTGTTGCCGGTGCCCAGGACGCCGTTCGAGAAGCCGGCATCGAGTGCCTGCTTAGCTTCGATCGGCTGGCCGGCCAGCAGCGCCAGTTCGGCCAGCGCGGTGTACTCTTCGGCAGCCATCTTCGACACGGCGGCCTTTTCCAGGCGCAGCACGTCCAGTGCGAAGCGGTTCGAGTAGCTGGCCTTGCCCTGCGTGCGGCTCAGCAGGTCGAGCCAGTAGTCGTCGCTCGGGTAGTAGCGCACCAGGTTTTCCAGCGCCAGCAGGTAAGTGGCCTGGTCCTTGGTCTTGGCGCCGGAGTTGGCCAGCAGCTGCAGCTCTTCCAGTTTCGGCGTGGTGCCGGCTTTCTGGTGGGCTTCCAGGTCCTTCTGCAGTTCGGTCTTCGCGGTGGCGAAGTCGTTGTTGAAGTAGTGGGCGCGAATGATGTACTGGCGCACCTTGGTGTCGCCGGTTTCCGTCTGGTAGCGGTTGAACCAGGTGATCGCCTTGCCGTAGTCCTTGCTGTTGTAGTACTGGTTGGCGAGCGCCAGCACGAAGTCGCGCTGCTCGGTCGCCTGCAGCTTGCCGGAGTTGATCACCGCTTCCAGTGCCTTGGTCAGCGTGGCATTGTCGTTGGTGGCCGAAGCCAGCGAGATGCGCATGCGGTTCAGCACGAAATCTTCGTAGACGCTCTTGTTCGGCAGCGCATCGGCCTGTGCGAGCCGGTTCTTCACTTCGTCGTAATTCTTGGCATCCATCAGCGGCTTGATCTGGGCCGGATCGACCAGCTTGAAGACCTCAGGGCGCACGGTGTCCTTCGGTGCCTCGGCCGGGGCAGCGGGCTTGTCTTGAGCGTAGGCCGCGCCGGTCAGCGCGGAAACGGCGTTCAGGCCGATGGCAGCCAGCAGGAGGCTGATGCGGGCGAGACGGAACTGGGGCATGATGAAAAAATCCTTCAATCAAGGGACAAACGTTTATTGTCCCATAAATTTTAATAACGATAGTGTTTCTACTTACGCAATTGTCGCGACGCGTAAAGATACTACGGAACC
>DASVVD010000008.1:0-5890 GCA_036386715.1 Pseudoduganella sp. | reverse complement strand
CGCTCCGCGATCCGTGCCGCGAACAGCGCCAGTTCGATGTCCTTGTGGTGCAGGAATGGCGCGACCAGCGCCAGCCAGAATGCCGCCACGGCGGGCCGCTGTGCGGCCTCGCACGGCAACGGCAGCGCCAGGCTGCGCTCGAGCTGCGTGTTGCCGCGCCAGTCGAACGGCTGCAGCAGCAGGCCGATGCCCAGCATGATGCCGCGCACCGAAGGGCGGCGGCCGCCGTGCGCCAGCATGGCTTCCAGCGTGGCCACGTTGGTGGCGGCGGCGAACCGGTCCAGCGCCGCGACATGGCGCTCGCCGGCGGTATCGGTTTCCAGTACCGCCCGGCCCAGTGCCTGCAGCGGCGCGGCTGGGTCGCCGGCTGCCAGCACTTCGCCGGCCAGCGCGCCGAGCCGCTGCCACAACGGTTCCAGCGCCAACGGGCTGGCGGCCAGGAATGACCCGGGTTGCGGTACCGCCAGCGTACCCATGGCAGCGAAGGGAAAGCGCCGACCGGACTGGTCGTGGCTTGCCGCCAGGTGGCCGGCCACCGCCACGTGGCTGCCCGGTCCAACGAACGCGAAGTGCAGCGGCTGCAGTGCGTCGTAGTGCTGCTTCCAGCGGGGATTGATCGTCAATTGGGTCATCATGCCGATCAGCCACTTGTCGATCAGGCCGGTGAGTTCCTGCTGCGCAGCGCCCTTGACGAAATCGCCACGGGCCGGCAGCTTGCCGAAATAGCCGATATGGAATGCGCCCATCACCGTGCGCCTCCCGCCATGGCCGCCGCCGCGGCCTGGGCGACCACGGGTGCCGCCGCCGGCGCGATGGCCGGTTGCGCGATGACTGGCGGCGCAATGAATGGAGGCGCAATGCCAGGCGGCGCGGCCGGCATCGCCGCGCCCGGCGCGCCGCCGACGATGGTTTCCGGCAGGCGCAGGCCGCTGAAGCCCTGCTGCGGTGTCGCCGCATCGTCGGTCACGGCCGGGCTGCTGGTGATGCGCAGGTCGACCGCGACCGTCAGGCCGTCGGCGCTCCAGCGCAGTTCATGCACGCCGCCCTCCTTGCGTTTCTTGGTGGCCGCTTCGATCAGCCGCTTCAGCCCGAACTGGCCGGCCTCGTTGAACAGCTCGACGTTGCGGCCGTCGAACGCCACCGCGCTCACGCGGGCACCCGGCACGCCCTGCGCCGCCGGGTGCACCATGCTGGTCCATTGCGGCGGCGTGTTCCGGTAGCGCAGCTGCTGGCCGTCGATCTCCACCGTGTATTCGATGGTGCCGGACGATGCGATCGGCAGGATCTGGAACACGGTCTGCGCCGTGACGGCCGACGGGCCCGCGCCCGCCGCGGCCACCCAGCCGGGGAAGCGCTGCACGGCCTGGGCCTGCAGCGTGATGCCCATGTCGGCCCAGGTGCGCGGCGCCAGCACGTCGCCGCGGCGCACCACCAGCGGCCCCATCGACGTGTTGACGAATTTCGCCACCAGCCCTTCCGGGCCGAAGAACTGCGCGATCTCCGCCTGGCTGGCCTCGATGCGGGCCGATGGCAGGAACGGATACTTGCCAGCGAGCGTGCGGTTGAACGGTTCGTACACCTGCGCCAGCCAGGTCTTGTTGATTTCCGCCTCGGCCGGGCCGACGATCACGGCGAAGGTCTGCATCAGCGGGCGCACCAGCAATGGCCGTACCGCCGCCTTCTGGGTGGCGCTGATGCCGTTCAGCATCTGCTCGTCGACGAAGCGCAGCGCGTCGGCCAGTTCGGAGCCGCTGCCTTCCAGCGTCTGCTGCATGAACGCCTTGGCGCCGGGACCGGGATCGCCCTGGTTCTGCAAGCCGTTCAGCCGCGTGCGCAGGCGCGACAGCGTGTCCAGGTAGGAGCGCAGCAGCGATGCGTCCCCGTCGTGCCTGCCCACGATGCGCGCCACCGGCGCGAATTCGCGGCCGATCGGGCCCGGCGTCCTGTCGAACCCATTGCCGCCGGGCTGGATAGCGATGTTCACGTTGACATTCGCATTCACCGATGACGGCGCGCGCTGCATCACGTGCGTCCTGAACCAGCTGCCGATGCCGGCCTGCGCATCCTTCGCCTGCGCGTTCAGTGCCGTGGGGTTGTCCCACGCGGTCTGCTCGTGGATCGTGTTCAGGATCCTGGCGATCGGCGACGCCTGCGGGTCGCCCAGCCGGTTCATTGCCGCCACCGCGCCGTTGAAGCCGTTCATGTCGGCGATCGCGATGCCCTGCACGAATTTCTGCCATTCGCGCGTGTAGTCGGCCTTGTACATGTCGACCAGGTTCTTCTCGATCTGCTCCGGGCTGCCTTCCAGCGTCAGGTCGTCGCGGCTGGCCGTCTTCAGCACCCAGTCGGTGCTTTGCAGCTCCTTCGCCGAGACGTCGCGGATGGCACCGGCCACGTAGCCCTGCCACGCCTCGCGGGTAAACGTGCCGGACACCGCATGGCTGCCCTGCACCAGCGCGGCATCCTGCTCGCCGACGATGCGGCCCACCGTCATCGCCGGGAAGCGCGTCGCGGCGCGGGCACGGATCTCGGCATAGACGCGGTCGCGCGCCGGCATGCCGCGCACCACGCGGCGCAGGTTTTCGCGCGCCATGTCCACCAGCGCCAGCTTCTGCTCGATCCGCGGCCACGACGGGTCACCGACCTGCGCCAGGTGGAAGGTCATCAGCCGTTCGGCGCTGCGGATCATCTGTTCGCGCGGCATCGCGCCGCGGTTGGCCTCCAGCCAGCCGCGCCAGAACCGCGTGAGCTGGTCGTTCAGGTGGCCCGGCTCGGCGTGCGAGGGATCGGCCAGCATCAGGTAGGTCTTCAGCGCGTTGTAGGCATCTTCCACGTTGGTGGGCGAGGCATCGGCGTAGGCGCGTGCCGTGCCTTGCGCCGGCTGCTGTTGCGCCACGGCGGGCGCGGCCAGCTGGCCGGCGTTGGCGTTCATCTCGTACAGCAGCGCCTCCAGGTTGGCCGCCACCGGCTTGATCATCACCTCGCGCACGCCGCCGAAGAACTCCTCGCGCAGCTTGCGCTCGAGCAGTTCGCCCTGGTACAGGCCCAGCGAGAGTGCCCACGGGCGGTCCTGCCGGTACTTCTCCAGTTGCCCGATGCGCTGCTGCAGCACGTCGAGCGCTTCCAGCCGCGATTGCAGGTCGAGGCGGCCGTCCTGCAGGCGCACCACCCTGTCGAGGTCGCCCTGCACGGTGGCGAGCAGCTGCCGGTTGCCCAGGTAGGACCAGCTCCATCCCGCCAGCGAGATGCCCAGCGCCACCGCCACCGCCACGAAGGCGCCGTACTTGAACTGGACGTTGCTGCGGCTGGCGTATTGCGACACCAGGTTGCGGTCCTCGAAGATCACCTTGCGGAACAGGTCCAGCAGGAAGTAGCCGGCCTGGCGCGTCTCCACCTGCGCCGGCGGCACCGACTTGCGCAACAGGGCGAAACGCTCCGCCACCCGGTGCGCATGGGTGCTTTCCGGCGCGCCTTCCTGCAGTGCGCTGGTGAAGTAGAAGCCGCGGAACAGCGGCTTGAACTGGAATGCGTTTTCCTCGAACAGCGTGGCCAGGAAGGCACGCAGCGGCACGCGCAGCGACGCGAACTCGATCGGGAAGGTAAAGACGCCGGAGGGCTGCGTGCCGCGCCGCTGCAGCGCCATGTTGGCGATGCAGGTTTCCTTCAGGCCCTCGTGCAGCTCGTCGAACGCGCCGTCGAAGAATGCCAGGATCTCCTGCGCGCCGGTCTTGCGCTTGTAGGGCATCGTGGCCCCCCAGGGGCGCTCGCGCTCGGCACGTTCGAAGGGTGCGAAGAATTCGGAAAAACCGGCGATCAGGTCGGCCTTGGTAAACACCACGTAGACCGGGGCGAACACGGCGAGCCGCTCGATCAGGTCCTGCACCCGCATGCGCAGGCTGCGCGCCAGCCGGATGCCCGCATCGGCATCGGCACCGCGCAGCTCGGCGATGCTGACCGCGATCAGGATGCCGTTGATCGGTGCCCGTGCGCGGTGCTTCTTCAGCAGGTCGAGGAAGCCGTGCCACTCGCCGCGGTGTTCGTCGCCCACCGAGTAGCGCCCGGCCGTGTCGAGCACGATGCCTTCGGTGGTGAAGAACCAGTCGCAATTGCGGGTGCCGCCGACGCCCTGCACCACTTTGCCGTCGGCAATCGGGAACTGCAGCCCGGAGTTGACCACCGCGCTGCTCTTGCCGGCGGCCGGGTTGCCGATGATCATGTACCACGGCAGTTCGTACAGCGCGCGGCTGCCCGTGGTGATGCCCAGCTTCGAGCTGCGGATCGTGTCGATCGCCTTTAAAAGACCGCTGCGCAGCACGTCGACATCGCCATCGCCGGCGGCGGCCGAAGGGCCGGTGGTCGCCTCGATCGCCCGCTCGAGCTGCGCCGTGCGGCGCGCCGCGAGCCGGCGCCGCAGCCACCGTGCGAGCAGCCAGGCCAGCACTGTGGCGCAGGTGGCCGCGACCACCCAGATCAGCGCAAGCTCCATCAGCTCGGCGCCAAGATAATACAGCCCCGCCATGGCGACCAGGCCAAGGATTGCAAGGTGACGGGAGTCCGTCAGGAACAGCCAGATTCTTCGCATCATGGTGGCATCCGTTTTTTCCGATGGTTTCCGATCGGATGATGATGCCACCAAGAAATATTTAAACGTTGACTGGTCGCAACTTCAGCGGCGGCGCGTGCGCAATTCCACGTGGCCGAAATCCATCATCTTCCAGTGCCCGCCCCAGGTCATGCCGGCGGCCTGCGCCACCTCCCCGTACAGCTGGTAACCGCGCATCGCCCACGGATCCTTTTCCGAGATCACCACCTTGCCGTCGCGCAGGAACGCGCAGTCGCCGGCCAGCCCGAACTGGTGCCAGCTCTGGAAGGCACGCGCGTTCGTCACGTGGCTGCCGGCATCGGCCAGCCGGTTCTGGCGTTCCGGGCTGCGATAGCCTTCCAGCAGCACCATCTCGTAGCCATAGCGCTCGCGCATCACCTTGAACACGAGCAGCAGCCGCTGCGTGAAGTCGGGATCCAGCAGATCCCAGTTGCGGTTGGCACTGGCCAGTTGCGGGCGCACCAGCGTGACTTCGGCGGTGGTAAAAACAGTGGGCGGCAGCGGCGCCGGTGCGGCCAGCCGCTCGCCGCGCAACAGCCCGGCCACCTGCCCGTTGACGGCATGGTCGGGCGCCGCCACGCCCGGCAGCGCCGCGCGGCCGCCCATCAGCAGCGCGGCCAGCGGCGGCAGCAGCACGAGTGCCGTGCAGCCGGCCGTGAGCAGCGGATGACGCCGCACCACGCGTGCCACCCGCGCCAGCGATGCTTCGCCGCCACTCCGGGCCGATTGCGCGCCCTGCATACCGTGCGCGTTGACGCCCCGCCAGGCCCACCCGATATCGCGGCCCAGGCGCAGCGCCACGGCGCCAGCGATGCCACGCCCCGCCGGGAACACCACCAGCCACCCGGCGAGGCAGGCGGCAACGAACAACAGCAACATGGAAACGAGAAACATGGTGCGCTCCGTCAAGACGATCGGCCACCGCCCGCGCCACACTGGCCAGCGGACGGGCCGCCCATCGTAAGGCACGGAGTGGCCCGCGCAGCACGCTTACATCAAGCTTTGGAGGACTATTTTGGATCCATCGAAAACAGGAAAAGGCATACTGGCCAGCCTTGAACACAAGGCCGCGGAACCATCGGGGTGCGCCGCATCTGCATCGGCCACGGGGCGCGGGTCGGCGCTGGCCGTGGCTGGCGGCACGGTGGTTGCCGCGCTGCTGGCCTGGTGGCTGTACGGCGGGCCCTCGCCCGTGATCCTGCACGAGACATTGCCGTCGCCCGAAATGCGCGCCGCATCCATCCAGGCGCCGCAGCCGGTTGCCAGGCCGGCGGCTGACAACGGGGC
>DASVVD010000007.1:0-2812 GCA_036386715.1 Pseudoduganella sp. | reverse complement strand
GCTGACGACGGTGCACAGCGCCATGGCGGCCACCAGCGCCAGCATCGTGCGGCGCCGCCGCGGCGTCCAGTCGGAGGTCGCGAATTTCAGCAGCACCAGCAGCGCCAGCGCGCAGCCCAGCGACAGCATGGCCTCGGCATGGAACATTGCGCCGGCGATGGTGCCGGCCAGCACGCGGTCGGACAGCGTCGCGAACAACGTGGGGGCAACAAGGTAGCCGACCGTCCACAGGCTGCCTGCCCAGAGCACGGCCACCAGCAGGCGAACTCTCTCCAGCAGCCCGGCCTTTGCCGGCATCAGATGTAGTTCACTTCGAGGATTTCATATTCGCGCGGGCCGCTCGGCGCCTGCACTTCGACCACGTCGCCGGCCGATTTGCCGATCAGCGCCCTGGCAATCGGCGACGTCACGGAAACCTTGTTGACCTTGATGTCGGCTTCATCGGTGCCGACGATCTGGTAGCTGACTTTCTGCCCGGATTCCAGGTCTTCCAGGTCGACGGTGGCGCCGAACACCACGCGGCCTTCCGCGTCCAGCGTGGCCGGGTCGATGATCTGGGCACTCGACAGCTTGCCTTCCAGCTCGGCGATGCGGCCTTCGACAAAGGCCTGCCGCTCTTTCGCGGCATCGTATTCGGCATTCTCGGACAGGTCGCCGTGCGAACGCGCCTCGGCGATCGCGTCGATGACGATACGGCGTTCCTTGGTCTTCAACTGGTGCAGCTCGTCCTTCAGGAGGGCGGCGCCGTATTTGGTGAGTGGAACAGAATTCATGTGTCGTGCCTTCGATAATTGAAAAAGCACAGAGCCCGCGCCATGCTTCGGCGCGGGCTCTGTCATAGGGTCTACATTAACCTTGGGCTTGTATTACCACCGTGCATTACTAGCAACGCATTGCTATCAATGCATTACTATCAACGCATACTACCGATGCAATATTACCAATGCAATGCCGCGGGTCTTTCGAGACCCGCGGTGAGCACTTAGTTTAAGGTTTTATGCAGGCCTTGTAAATCGTACACCTGCAACTCGTCGAGGTGACGGATACCGGCCACCGCGGCCTCGGCGCCGGCGATCGTCGTGTACGTGGTCACGCGCGATTGCAGTGCCGAGGTGCGGATCGCCCGCGAATCGACGATGGCGCTGCGCTTTTCCTCGACCGTGTTGATGACCAGCACAATCTCGTGGTTCTTGATCATGTCGACCACGTGCGGCCGGCCTTCCGCGACCTTGTTGACAGGCGTGACAGGAATGCCCGCAGCCGCGATCACGGCTGCCGTGCCCTTGGTGGCGACCAGCGTGAAGCCCGCCTCGACCAGATCGCGTGCCACTTTCACGGCGCGTGGCTTGTCCGAGGCCTTCACCGACAGGAACACCTTGCCCGATTTCGGCAGCTTGACGCCGGCGCCCAGCTGCGATTTCACGAACGCTTCCGCGAACGTCTGGCCCACGCCCATCACCTCGCCGGTCGACTTCATCTCGGGGCCGAGGATCGTGTCGACACCGGGGAACTTCGCGAACGGGAACACCGCTTCCTTGACACTGTAGAACGGCGGCACGACTTCCCTGGTGATGCCCTGCGATGCCAGCGTCTGGCCCACCATGCAGCGCGCGGCGATCTTCGCCAGCTGCAGGCCGGTGGCCTTCGACACGAACGGCACGGTACGCGAGGCGCGCGGGTTCACTTCCAGCACGTAGACGACGTCACGCAGTTCGCCCTCGATCTCCTGCTTCTGGATCGCGAACTGCACGTTCATCAGGCCCACCACGTTCAGGCCCTTGGCCATCAGCGCGGTCTGGCGCTTCAGTTCGTCGATCGTATCCTGTGCCAGCGAATAAGGCGGCAGCGAGCAGGCGGAATCGCCCGAGTGCACGCCGGCCTGCTCGATGTGTTCCATCACGCCACCGATGAACGTGGTCTCGCCATCGGAGATGCAGTCCACGTCGCACTCGATGGCGTCGTTCAGGAAGCGGTCCAGCAGCACCGGCGAATCGTGCGACACCTTCACGGCTTCGCGCATGTAGCGCTCCAGGTCGCGCTGCTCGTGCACGATTTCCATCGCGCGGCCGCCCAGCACATACGAAGGACGCACCACCAGCGGGTAGCCGATTTCCTGGGCCAGCCGCAACGCTTCTTCTTCGGTACGCGCGGTCCGGTTGGGCGGCTGGCGCAGTTCCAGGTCCTGCAGCAGTTTCTGGAAGCGCTCGCGGTCTTCGGCCGCGTCGATCATGTCCGGCGAGGTGCCGACGATCGGCACGCCGTACTTTTCCAGGTCGAGGGCCAGCTTCAGCGGCGTCTGGCCGCCATACTGCACGATCACGCCGACCGGCTTTTCCAGGGCGACGATTTCCAGCACGTCTTCCAGCGTCAGCGATTCGAAGTACAGGCGGTCCGAGGTGTCGTAGTCGGTCGATACGGTTTCAGGATTGCAGTTGACCATGATGGTCTCGTAGCCGTCCTCGCGCATCGCCAGCGCGGCATGCACGCAGCAGTAGTCGAATTCGATACCCTGGCCGATCCGGTTCGGGCCGCCGCCCAGCACCATGATCTTCTTCTTGTCGGTCGGGTTCGATTCGCATTCCTCGTCGTACGTCGAGTACATGTACGCGGTGTTGGTGGCGAATTCGGCGGCGCAGGTGTCGACGCGCTTGTACACCGGACGGATGCCCAGTGCGTGGCGTTTCGCGCGCACCACCACGTCGGTGGTCTGCAGCAGGTAGGCCAGACGGCGGTCGGAGAAGCCCTTCTGCTTCAACTTGTACAGCAGCGGCTTGTCGAGGTTTTCCAGCTTCTGGGTGTCCAGCCACAGTTC
>DASVVD010000006.1:0-6371 GCA_036386715.1 Pseudoduganella sp. | reverse complement strand
GGCCCGGGCGAAAGTGAGGGCGAGCGCGAAGGCAGCGTGCAGGTCACGGTCAGCGACAACGGCACCGGCATCGCCGCCGACGTGCTGCCCCATATCTTCGACCTGTTTACCCAGGGGCCGCGCTCGCTGGCCCGGTCCGAGGGCGGCCTGGGCGTGGGCCTGAGCGTGGTGCGCAACCTGGTGCACATGCACGGCGGTACCGTGCAGGGCCACAGCGACGGCCCCGGTCTCGGCAGCCGGTTCACGGTGGAACTGCCGTGCGGCGCGCTGATGCCTGCCGCACCCGACGGCGCCGCGCCGGAGCAGGCATCGCACCAGGCCTGCCGCGTGCTGCTGATCGAGGATAACGTGGATGTGTGCGATACGCTGAAGGGTTTCCTCGAGCTCGACGCGCACGCCGTGACGGCGGCCTATGACGGCATCGCTGGGCTGGCGCAGGCGCAGGCCGGCGGCTTCGATGTGCTGATCTGCGATATCGGCCTGCCCGGGCTCGACGGGCTGGAAGTGATCCGGCGCCTGCGCGCCGGCGGCGGGCGCGTGTTTGCGGTGGCGCTGTCCGGCTATGGCCAGGCGCAGGACCGCGCCAATGCGCTGGACGCCGGCTTCGACGAATACCTCGTCAAGCCGGTGCGGCCGGACAGCTTGCTGGCGCTGCTCGACTCGCAGGCCTGCCGGCAGCGCAGGGAACGCTGAACGGCAGTGCCGTGGCGGCATGCCTGGCTGGCCAGGCATGCACGGCGCGCTTCGCCGTCAGGCCTTCTTCAGCGAAGCCGATACCGGCAGCTTGCGCAGGCGCTGCCCGGTGGCGGCGAAGATCGCATTGGCCAGCGCCGGTGCGATGCCCGCGGTGCCGGGCTCGCCGATGCCGCCCGGCTCATCGTGGCTGGCGACGATGTGCACTTCGACGCGCGGCGCCTCGTTCATGCGCATCATCCGGTAATCGCCGAAGTTGGTCTGCACCACCTTGCCACCTTCCAGCGTGATTTCGCCCCACAGCGCGGCGGTCAGGCCGAACACGATGCCGCCTTCCAGCTGCGCCACGATGCCGTCCGGGTTGACCGGCTGGCCGCAATCGAGCGCCGCGACCACGCGGTGCACCATCACGTCGCCTTCCGGCCCCACCGACACTTCGGCGATCTGGCACATGTAGCTGCCGAACGCGAACTGGGCGGAAACACCGCGGCCCACCTTGCGCCCGGCCACCGGCTTCAGCGGTTTGTCCCAGCCCGCCTTCTGCGCCGCCAGGTTCAGCACGCCCAGCAGGCGCGGCGACTTGTCGAGCAGCGCGCGGCGGTAGGCCACCGGATCCTGTTTCGCCGCATGGGCCAGCTCGTCGAGGAAGCTTTCGACGACGAACACGTTGTGCGTGGGCCCCACGCCGCGCCAGAAAGCGGTAGGCACCGGCGGCTCATGGCGCAGGTATTCCACGTGCAGCGCGGGAATCGAATACTGCAGGTCGGCCGCGCCTTCGACGGCATCGGGATCGATGCCGTTCTTCACGGCCGGCGGCGCGAAACGCGCCATGACCGAGGAACCCGTCACGCGGTGGAACCAGGCGTGCGGCATGCCCTTGTCGTCCAGCGTGGCGGCGAGGCGGTCCACGTAATACGGGCGGTACATGTCGTGCTGGATGTCTTCTTCGCGGGTCCAGACGAATTTCACCGGGCCCGGTTTCGCTTTCACCTTGGCAAACGCCACCGCCTGCGTCACGTAGTCGACTTCCAGCCGGCGCCCGAAACCGCCGCCCAGGTAGAAGTTATGCACTTTCACCTTTTCCAGCGGCAGGCCGGTGAGCTTGGCCGCGGCGCCCTGCGCCAGGCTCGGCACCTGGGTGCCGCAGTACAGGTCGCAGCCGTCGGCGCGCAGGTCGACCGCGCAGTTCATCGGCTCCATCGTGGCGTGCGCCAGGAACGGCGCTTCGTAGATCGCCTCGATCTTCCTGCCGCCCTTGCCGCCCCCTTTCGATGCGCCTTCCAGTTCCTTCAGCGCATTGCCCTTGTCGGTGGCCACGGCGCCGGCGCCCTGCGACTTGGCCATCATGTCGGCCACGATCGACGCGGTGCTCACGCCTGCGTTGGCACCGGCATCCCATTGCGGCGCCAGCGCGGCGAGACCCTGCTTGGCGGCCCACATGTGGTCGGCCACCACGGCCACCGCATTGCCGATCTTGAGCACTTCGCGCACGCCCGGCACGGCCAGCGCCTTCGGGTCGTTCGACGCGATCAGCTTGCCGCCGATGACGGGGCTGGCGGCCACGGCGGCAATACCCATGTCCGGCAGCTTCACGTCGATGCCGAACTGCGCGGTGCCATCGACCTTTGGCGCCGAATCGAGGCGTGCATGGTTCTTGCCGATCAGCGTGTACGCGCCGGCGTCCTTCAGCGCCACCGTTTTCGGCGCTTCCAGCTTCGCGGCGGCATCCACCAGTTCGCCGTAATGCAGCGACTTGCCGGCGCCGTTCGTGACGACGCCGTTGGCCACGCGCAGCGTCTCCGGTGCCACGTTCCAGGTTTGCGCGGCAGCCTGCACCAGCACCGCGCGGGCGGCGGCGCCGGCTTCGCGCAGCGGCTTCCACGCGCCGCGGATCGAGGTGGAACCGCCGGTCACCTGGCCGCCCAGGATCGGGTCGCTGTACAGGTTGTTGTCGGCTGGTGCATGCTCGAGCTTGACCTTGGCCAGGTCCACGCCCAGTTCCTCGGCGATCAGCATGGGGATCGACGTATAGGTACCCTGCCCCATCTCGACCTTGTGCATGATCAGCGTGACCAGGCCTTCGCGGTCGATGCGGATGAAGGCGTTCGGCGCCAGCCCCGGCGCGCGGTCCGACACCGCGGTGGCCGCATGGCCCACGGCTTTTTCGGGCGGTGCTTCCTGGCGGTCGCTTTCCTTGCGGTTGCAGCCTGGCAGCACGAAGCCAACCAGCAGCCCGCCACCTGCAGCGGCGCCGACGCGCAGGAAGCGGCGGCGGCCATTCGAGATGTCATTCATGTTTCCCATCATGGCTCCTTATTTCGTTACCACGGCAGTGCCCGCCGCGATCTTGATCGCGGCGCGGATCCGGCCGTAGGTGCCGCAGCGGCAGATGTTGCCGGACATGGCGCTGTCGATATCCGCATCGGTCGGCTTCGGCGTGGCGGTCAGCAGCGCGGTGGCGGCCATTACCTGGCCGGACTGGCAGTAGCCGCACTGCACCACGTCGATCTTGCGCCATGCTTCCTGCACCCTGGCACCGACCGGGTCCTGGCCAATCGCCTCGATCGTGACGATCTTCTTGCCGACGGCGGCCGACACGGGCGTGACGCAGGAGCGGATCGCCTGGCCGTCGAGGTGCACGGTGCAGGCGCCGCACAGGGCGACACCGCAACCGAACTTGGTGCCGGTCATGCCGGCCACGTCGCGCAGGGCCCAGAGGATGGGCATATCGTCCGGCACGTCGAGTGTCTTGTCGGCGCCATTGATGTTAAGGGTGGGCATGCGGGCTCCTTCTTTCCTTGATGAGGTGATTCGTGATGATGATGGCGCCAGGGTGGCACATCCTGGCACAAAAGTTGTAACTATAGGGCAACGACAGCGATCATGTCGCCCCAATGATAGACTCGCATGGTTCCTCCGCCAACTACACTTCCGTATCAGATGACCCACCGCCGCCGCTTCCTGATCAATGCTCCGCTCGGCCTGCTGGCCGCCACCACCGCCACCACCATGACTGCCACCGCGGCTGCCGCCGCGGCCGAACCGCCGGCTACCGCCGGTGCGCCGCCCACCTTCGGCACCCTGCCGGCGGCAGGGCCGCAGGTCACCGCGGCCACTTTCGCCGAGGCGGAGAAACTGCTGCAGGTCACGCTGACGCCGGCCCAGCGCCAGATGGCCGCGCAAGCGTGGCCGACGACGCTGGCGGGCCTGACGAAGCGCCGCACCGGCGCCAAAAAAGTCCCGCTCGGTGATGCGCAGTCCGCCTCGCCTGCGCCGATGTCGCGCTTCGATCCGGTACTGCCCGGCACGAAGGCCGCTACGGCGCGGGCGCGCTTCGTGCGCGGTTTCGCCGATCCCGGCCCGCTGCCGGCCGCCGATGCCGATATTGCCTACGCCAGCGTGGCGCAACTGTCGCGCTGGATCGAAGCGGGCAAGCTGAGCTCCGAGCGGCTCACGCAGATCTATCTGGCGCGCTGCCGGCAGTTCGACCCGCAGTTGCGCGCCATCATCACGCTGCTGCCGGAACAGGCGCTGGAACAGGCGCGCGCGGCCGACCGCGAGATCGCGGCGGGCCGCTACCGCGGGCCGCTGCACGGCATTCCCTACGGCGTGAAGGACTTGCTGGACACGGCCGGCATTGCCACCACCTGGGGCGCCGAACCGCTGAAGGACCGCATCCCGGTGACCGATGCCGCGGTCGTGGCACGCCTGCGCGAGGCCGGCGCGGTGCTGCTGGCCAAGCTGTCGATGGGCGCGCTGGCGCTGAACGACATCTGGTTCGGTGGCCAGACCATGAACCCGTGGCTCCCGGAGGAAGGCGCATCCGGCTCCAGCGCCGGTCCCGGCGCGGCGATGGCGGCGGCGCTGGTGGCGTTCACGATCGGCAGCGAGACCGGCGGCTCGATCGTCAGCCCCAGCATGCGCTGCGGCGTGACCGGCCTGCGGCCCACGTTCGGCCGCGTGCCGCGCAGCGGCGCGATGACGCTGTGCTGGTCGCTCGACAAGCTCGGCCCGATGACACGCTCGGTGGAAGACGCGATGCTGGTACTGCGCGCGATCGGCGGTCCGGATGCGGGCGACCTGGCCAGTGTGCCGGCGAAGCTCGACTTCGATCCGGCCATGCCGGTGCGCGGCCTGCGCATCGGCTACCTGCCCGAATGGCTGCGCGAGGCCACGGAGGTCGACCGTGCGGCACTCGAACTGGCAAAAAAGGCCGGCATGAAACCGGTGCCGGTGGCACTGCCCGACTGGCCATACGAGTCCCTGAACACCATCCTGTTCGCCGAGGCGGCGGCCGCCTTCGAGGAATGGACGCTGACCGGCAAGATGGACCAACTGTCCGAACAGACGCCCGATGCCTGGCCGAACCTGCTGCGCGAGGCGCGTTTCCTGTCCGCGGTGGACTTCGTGCAGGCCGACCGGATGCGGCGCCTGGTGGCGCAGCGCATGGCGCAGATCTTCGCGGAGGTCGACGTGCTGCTGGTACCGTCGCTGCGCGACGAGATGCTGGTGATTTCCAACCATACCGGGCACCCGTCGCTGACGCTGCGCACCGGCTTCGTGCAGGTGAGCGAAGCGCGCAGCGACTGGGCGCCCCACCCTTCGCGCCCGCTGCCGAAGTTTGCGACGCCGCGGCGGGTGCCGCACGGCGTCACGCTGATCGGCCGCCTGTTCGACGAGGGCACGCTGGCGCGCGCCGGCATGGCGCTGGAACGGCTGGCCGGGGTTGCCGGCGAGCGGCCGCCGGGCTTCTGAACCAGGCACGCGGGCCCTGCCCGCTTCGCGACATGCCTGCCCCATTCACGCCGGCCTGGCGCGGCTTCGCGGCGGTGCTGGCCGGTTTCACGGCGGCGGATGCGGGTTTCGTCGCAACCCGCTGGCCCGGTCTTCGGGCGGGCGGCATGATGGCTCCATCAACCCACCAGGAGCCATCATGCTGCAACAGATCATTGCCCACACGCCATTTTATGTCTGGATCCTGCTGGCCTTCCTGGCCTCGCGCGGCATCGCCGCCAGCCGCGACAGCGAAGTGCCGCTGCGCCGGCTGGTAATGCTGCCGGCCGTGATGGCGGTGCTGTCGCTGCAGGACATGCACGGCCGCTTCGGCCTGGATGGCCTGCCAATGGTCCTGTGGCTGGCGGGCGTTGCGGCCGGCGCCTTCGCGACATGGCGCCTCACGCTGCCGGCGTTGCCGGGCAGCACGCCGGGCAACGTGCTGCAGCGGGGCAGCTGGCTGCCGCTGGTGCTGATGATGACCATTTTCGCGACGAAGTACACGGTAGCGGTGACCTGCGCCGTGCGGCCGGAACTGGCGGGCGATGCCACTTTCGCCGGCGCTGTCTGCGCACTGTATGGTGTCTTCAACGGGCTGTTTGCCGGCCGGGCACTGCGCTCCCTGCCGCTGCCGCGGGCGTTGCTGGCCGCTGGTGGCCGCTGAGCGATCAAAGTTTACTTCGATGCTGCACGTTCGCGGCCGGCGGTCGGCGCCGGGTTACAAGGTGCCGGAATTCATACGTTCGGCTTGCAGGATGAAAAGCGTGGCTGGTCGCTGCCGTGTCTTCAGCATTCAATTGGGGCTGATCGGGCAAAGCCGGGCTGTTCGTGATAGTGGCGTGTTTGCGGGCGGCGGGCGGCGGGCGGCGGGCGGCGGGCGGCGGGCGGCGGGCGGCGGGCGGCGG
>DASVVD010000005.1:0-3572 GCA_036386715.1 Pseudoduganella sp. | reverse complement strand
GAACCCGCAGCGCAACCTGGAACTGCTGGCGCGCCAGTCCGAGTACGCGCAGCAGATCTCCAACCTGTCCACGCTGCGCGTGGCGGAGCAGAGCAACCGCACCGAGCGCCAGCGCCGGCTGGACGACCTGTCGTTCGCCCTCGAGCAGGCACAGAAAACCCTGGCGCGCACCGAACGGCTGGCCGGCCAGGGCTTCGTCTCCGCCGTGGCGCTGGAAGAAGCCGGCGACCGGCACGACAAGGCCCGGCGCGCGCTGGCGCTGGAACAGCACAGCATCGAAGCCGAGGACAAGGTGCGCGGCAATGCGCTCGGCCGCCTGGAGGAAACCATCCTCGGCCTGGCGACCGGCCTGCGCCTGGTCGAGCAGACCGTCGACGCGCTGGCCGTGCGCGCCCCGGTCGCCGGCCGGCTCACCGACTTCCGGCTGCAGGTCGGCGAATCGATCGTCACCGGCAAGCGCGTGGGCCGCATCGACGACCCCCAGCGCTTCAAGCTGTCCGCGCTGGTCGACGAGTATTACCTGAACCGGATAGCCGTCGGCCGCCTCGGCGCGGTCACCCAGGACGGCCGGCGCTATCCGGTCAAGGTCGGCACCGTGTACCCGCAGATCAAGGAAGGCCGCTTTACCGCCGAGCTGCTGTTCACCGCGGGGCAGCCCGCGGTCCTGAGCCCCGGCCAGAGCCTCGATGCGCAGATCACGCTGGGCGAGCCGGCGCCGGCACTGCTGCTGCCGAACGGCGCGTTCGTCTCCGACTCGGGTGCGGCGTGGGTGTATGTGCTCACCGATGCCACCCACGCCGAGCGCCGCGAGATCCGCGCGGGCCGGCGCAACAATGCGCAGATTGAGGTGCTGGCCGGCCTGGCACCGGGCGAGCGGGTGATCGTCTCGGGCTATGCCGCCTTCGGCAACGCGACCCGGTTGCAGCTCGGCCAGTAGCTTGGCCGAGCTGCAACCGGTAGCGCAACTGGTACCGGATCGAATACCCCATTACAGTAGTCCTCATTACTCATCGAAGGGAATCTCCATGCTCAAACTGTCAGGCGTCAGCAAGATCCACGTGGCCGGTGAAGTCCAGACCACCGCTCTCGACCGCATCGATCTCGAGATCGATGCCGGCGAATACGTGGCGATCACCGGCCCCTCGGGCTGCGGCAAGTCCACGCTGCTGTCGCTGCTCGGCCTGCTCGACGTGCCGACCAGCGGCGACTACTGGTTCGAGGGCCGCAACGTGGCTGGCTGGAGCGAATCGCGGCTGAACGAACTGCGACGCGGCCGTATCGGTTTCATCTTCCAGAGCTTCAACCTGATCGAGGAACTGTCGGTGTTCGAGAACGTGGAGCTGGCGCTCGAATACACCGGCACGCCGGCGCGCGAACGCAAGGTGAAGGTGGCGGCCATGCTGGAAAAACTGGGCGTCGCGCACCGCGCCAAACACCGGCCTTCGCAACTTTCCGGCGGCCAGCAGCAGCGCGTGGCGATTGCCCGCGCGCTGGTGGCCGGCCCGGCGATCCTGCTGGCCGACGAACCGACCGGCAACCTGGACACGGCGCACGGCGACGACGTGATGCGCCTGCTGCGCACCATCAACGCCGAAGGCACCACGGTGGTCATGGTCACCCACTCGCCGGCGCACGCCGCGCAGGCTTCGCGCACCCTGAACCTGCTCGATGGCCGCGTCATCGTCGATGCGCTGCGCGCCGCATGAAAGCCGCCGATTTTCGTGTCGGCTGGCGCCTGCTGGTGGCCGAACCGGCCTATTCGGCCGTCACGATCCTGGGCCTCGCGGCCGGCTTTGCCACCTGCTTCCTGCTGCTGGCCTATGTCGCATTCTCGTTCAGCTACAACCGCCAGGTACCGGCCGCGCACGAGGTGTACGCGGTCAAGCAGCACATCAACCTGATCGGCAAGCCCGGCTGGTTCGAAGGCATGCCGGTGCCGCTGCTGGGCGTGGCGCAGAAGAGTGGCATGACACAGGCGGCCGCGCTGGCAATGCCGCTGGGCGCGGGCATCCGCACGGCATCCGGCCTGCACCAGCTGCCGGTGCTGACGGTGACGCCCGACTTCCCCCGCGTATTCGGCCTGGCGGCCGCCGAGGGCGACCTGGCGCGCACGCTGGCGCGGCCGGATGCCGTGGCGCTGACCTACCGCGGCGCGCTAAAGCTGCTGGGCACGCGCAATGCGCTGGGCAAGGTGCTGCATGTCGACGGCAAGACGTTGACGGTGACCGCGCTGCTGGCCGACCCGCCAGCGACCGCCACATTGCAATACGAACTGCTGAACACCTTCGACAGCCTGCCCCAGGGCTACCGCGAGCACCTGGAAAGCCAGTGGGGCATGACTGCGGGCTACCTCTATGTGCGCCTGGCACCCGGCATCGCGCCGGCCAGCTTCACCGCCCACATGCAGCGCGAATTCGACCATTCGCCGCTGCTGCGCGAGCTGCCGCCCGACCTGCTGCGCAAGCTGGGCACGCGCAAGATGGTCGACCTGGCGTTGACACCGCTGCCTAGGCTGTATTTCGACACCAGCCTGATCGGACGCCCCGGCAGCAGCGCCCATGGCAACAGGACCGTGGTCATGGGCCTGGCCGCGGTCGGCGTGCTGGTGCTGGCACTGGCCGTGGCGAACTATGTCAACCTGGCGGCCGTGCGCACCACGCGCCGCCAGCCGGAAATCGTGCTGCGCAAGGTGCTCGGCGCCGGTGCAGTAAGGCTCGCAGGTCAATTGCTGGCGGAGGCGCTGCTGGTAGCCATGCTGGCGACAGTACTGGGCCTGCTGCTGGCCTGGCTGCTGTTGCCCACCCTGTCGGGCATGCTGGACCGTCCACTGGAGCAGATGATGACACCCGCCGCGCTGCTGGCGGCGTTGGCCGTCGGCGTGGTGACCGGCTTGCTGGCCGGGCTGTACCCGCTGTGGATCACGCTGGACATGCGCCCGGCCGCGGTACTGACCATGCGCCGCGAAATGGAGCCCCGCGGCGGCCTGTGGCTGCGGCGCGCGCTGACCGTGCTGCAGCTGACCGTGGCGATGGGCCTGACGGCGGCCACGCTGGCCATCGCCTGGCAAACCCGCTTTGCCAGCTCGGCCGATCCCGGCTTCGATGCCGCGCCCCTGCTCACGGTCGAACTGCCGCGCGGCTTGTGGCAAGGCCCGGAAGGACGGCAGTACCGGGAGGCGTTGCGGCGGCTGCCGCACGTGCAGGGCGTGGCCTTTTCCGAAAACGCCCTGGGGCAGCGGTTCGCCGGCCAGAACGGCCCGGTGCGCCGGCTGGGCGGGAGCGAGGCGGTCCTGGTATCGCGCACGGTGTCGGCCGATTTCTTCCGCCTGTACGGGGTAGCAGCCGTGGCGGGGCGCACCTTCGACCCGCGGATCGAGCGCGACGACATGCCGACCACGGTGATGCTGAACCGGGCAGGCGCGATGGCGCTGGGCTTTGCCGCACCGGCGGCGGCGGTCGGTGCCCTGGTGTCATTCGATCACAACGGCAAGCAGGTCACGGCGCGCGTGATCGGCATCGCCCCCGACCTGCGGCACGAGTCGCTGCGCGAAAAGCCGCAGCCGATGTTCTACC
>DASVVD010000004.1:0-2797 GCA_036386715.1 Pseudoduganella sp. | reverse complement strand
CGTCAGCCCTTCCGGGTTGGTATAGGTCTGCGACAGGTTCGACGACGGCTGCGGGAACGGGTGGTAGCCCAGCCCCGCCGCGGCCTTGCGGAACAGCGCCGAGCCATACGGCTCCTTCATCGGCGGTGTCGGGTAGCCGCGCGAACGCACGTCCTCGAATGGATTGCCGCCTGCGACCTTCTGCCCCTTGAGATTGCCGGCCAGGCCGCTGGTGCCGAGCAGGTACTCGAAGCGGTCGTAATACGGCTCGATCTCGGCGGCCGTGATGCCCCAGTCCTGGATCTGCAGGTCGGGGTCGCTGAAGTTCTTGCCGTAGCGCTCCGTGGTCCTGCTGCGCATCTGGAAGTCGTGGTCCTGGAACCGGTAGGTCTGGCCGTTCCAGTGCACGGCCGCGCCGCCCAGGCCGGTGCCGGGCAGGAAGCTTTCCCAGCGCCGGATCGGCAGCGCCAGCTGGTCATGCCGGTTGCGGAACGTCAGGGTTTCCTTGGTGTTGTCCTGCATCAGGCCCTTGCGCACCGAGTATTTCAGTTCGTCGTGCATCGCCGGGCCCTGGAAATCGGGCACCGTGAATTGCGGCGAACCCCGTTCCAGGCCGACCACCTTCAGGCCGGCACGCGTCAGTTCGCGGCCCAGCATGGAGCCCACCAGGCCCACGCCGATCAGTACCGCATCCGTTTCGGGAAGTCTGGTTGCCGCCATCAGCTACCTCCATGGTTATTGGGGCCATGCGCCGTGGGGCCGTGCACGGGATGCAGCTTGATCACGCCGCGGCCATTGTCGCCAATGCTGATCGGCTCGCGGGTATAGGCCACGCCGTGCTGGTCGACCAGGTCGTAGAAGCTGGCGTAGGCGCCGGGGAAACCGATCATCCGCCATGACGCCATGTCGTGGTTGCCGCCATACACGGGATCGCTGAAGAAGCCCTCGATCGTCATCGCCAGCAGCGATTCGAAGAACACGTGGCCCGGCACGCCTTCCAGGTCCTGGCTGCTCTTCTGCAGCGCTTCCAGGAACGTGTCCTGCTGCTGGGCGGTCAGTTGCGCGAACGGTTTATGGTATTGCTGCTGGGCCAGCGCGGCAACGCCGCGCAGGCCGTTGCGGAACAGTTCGGCGGGGGTGAACGGCAGCTGGTAGCCCTGCGAGGCCTCGCCTTGCTGCCACGGGCCGGAACGGTACAGCCGCTCGCCCGCGCCCCAGGCGCCGGCCAGCTGGCGGTCGATATAGCTGCCGACGCCCGCTTCCCGGGCGCCCGGGCCGTTGGCATCGGCCGGGATCAGGCGCTCGGTGGCGGCCTCGATGAAGGCCGCTTCGTCAGGCCGGAAGAACAGGTAGGTGGCCGGCTGGGCCCGGGCCGCGGCCGGCCGCGGGGGCTGCTTGGGCGCAGCGGCCAGCGCCTGCGGCTGCGCGGCCAATGCCGCGGCCGCACCGCCGGCCGCCCTGAAGAAGGAACGTCGCGATAGCTTGTCCATGGATCTCCTCGATTGGTTGCGGGCGTCATGCCAGCGTGGGAGGGATGCTAGCATCGTGCGTGCCCGGCGAATGATGCGAAAAGGTATCGTGCGTGGGGTTTTGGGTACAATACCCGCCTGTCCTATCCCGTTGGTCTTACCTCTTCCGGCCCAGTCATGAATCAACTCGAACAGCTCAAGCAATACACCAAGGTCGTTGCCGATACCGGCGATTTCCAGTCGATCAAGGCTTATACGCCGCGCGACGCCACCACCAACCCGTCGCTGATCCTGAAGGCGGTGCAGAAGGACGAATACAGGCCGCTGCTGGAAAAGGCCGTGCGCGACAACCCGCATGCCTCCAGCGGCGAAGTGATCGACAAGCTGCTGATCGCCTTCGGCGGCGAAATCCTGAAGATCGTTTCCGGCCGCGTTTCCACCGAAATCGATGCGCGCCTGTCGTTCGATGTCGAGGCCAACGTGGCCAAGGGCCGCGAGCTGATCGACCTGTACGAGCGCGCCGGCTTCGACCGCGAGCGCGTGCTGATCAAGATCGCTTCCACCTGGGAAGGCATCAAGGCCGCCGAGATCCTGGAAAAGGAAATGATCCACACCAACCTCACGCTGCTGTTCTCGCTGCCGCAGGCGATCGCCTGCGCCGAGGCCGGCGTGCAGCTGATCTCGCCGTTCGTCGGCCGCATCTACGACTGGTACAAGAAGCAGACCGGCATCGCCTACGAAGGCGCCGAGGATCCGGGCGTGCAGTCGGTCCGCAAGATCTACAACTACTTCCGAAAGTTCGGCTACGAAACCGAGGTGATGGGCGCCAGCTTCCGCAACACCAGCCAGATCCTGGAACTGGCCGGCTGCGACCTGCTGACGATCAGCCCGGACCTGCTGCAGCAGCTGGCCGATTCGAACGAACCGGTCGAGCGCAAGCTGAGCGCCGACAGCGGCGGCGCCGCCATGGCGAAGATCTCCGTCGATGAAAAAACCTTCCGCTTCATGCTGAACGAAGATGCGATGGCGACCGAGAAGCTGGCCGAAGGCATCCGCGCGTTCTGCGCCGATTCGGGCAAGCTGAAACAGATCATTTCCGGCATGCGCTGACCGCAACGACCGGAATGCGACGGAAATGTCGCATTCCTGCCACCAAAGAGGGAGCTTCGGCTCCCTTTTCTTTTGCCGTCTCGTACGAAAACGTTATCCGGCCTGTTATAAAATAAATACAGTAGAAAAAAATACACAGCACCGCCTTCGCCGCCGTTCTCCAAGCCCTGCCGTTCTTTCGCGAGACCTCATCCATGAGTCATGTCGAACGTTGCACGCCTGTCGCTGTCGTCGTCCTT
>DASVVD010000003.1:0-3635 GCA_036386715.1 Pseudoduganella sp. | reverse complement strand
CCTGGTGGCCGGTCTGGCGATCTCGATCCTGCTGCACATACTGCTGCTGGCAGCATGGCGCCCGTCAACGTTGCCACCCGCGCCACCGGCCGCGCAGCGCTGGTCACAGCCGCTGACGATCCGTCTCCTGCCGCCGCCCCTGCCAAAGCCGGAGCCTGAACCGATAACCCGTGCCGAAGCGCAGAGCAAGCCGGTGAAACCGGACAGGCCGGCCACGCGCGCAGCCCGGCCTTCCCGGCCTGAACGCATGGCGCAGGAACGTGAGCCTGCCGGCACCACACCGCCGGCAATGACGATGGTTCCTCCACAGCCTGCTGAATCGGCCCCGGCCTCGGCCCCGGCCGGGAGCGCTCCGTCATTCGATCGCGATGCCGCGCGCGCCGCGGCCCGCAGCATGGCCAATGACCTGAATCCGTCCACCAACTGGGCGGCGGAAAAGCTCAACAAGGGCAAGGAATGGAAGGAAACCAAGGAAGAGCGGCTCGGCCGCAACGTAGGCAATTCGGCGCGCGGCGATTGCCGCAGCGCTTACGCCGGCGCGGGATTGCTCGCGCCGCTGGTCATGCTGATGGATAAAAAGGACAGTGGCTGCAAATGGTGAAGACATGCTGACGATTCTCGGGAAAATCCCTTCGATCAATGTGCGCAAGGTACTGTGGACATGCCGCCTGCTGGACCTGCCGTTCGAGCTCGAACCATGGGGCAAGGGCGAGCGCGATCCGAACGTGCCGGAATTCCTGGCACTCAATCCCAACGCCCAGGTGCCGGTACTGCGCGACGGCGACACCGTGCTGTGGGAATCGAACACGATCTGCCGCTACCTCGCGCACGACTCGGTCCTGCTGCCACCCGACCGGCTGCAGCGGGCTCGCATCGAGCAATGGATGGACTGGCAGGCCACGGAGCTCAATGCCGCCTGGCGGCCTGCGTTCATGACCCTGCTGCGCGGCAGCACGCAGTTCGGTCCCGAAGCGGTGGCGGCGAGCGTGCGCGACTGGAACGCCAGGATGGCACTGCTGGACCGGCACCTCGAGCAAACCGGCGCCTTCGTGGCCGGCGACACATTGTCGCTGGCCGACGTCGTCATTGGCGTTGCCGTGCATCGCTGGCGCGCCACGCCGATCGAGCGCATCACGCTGCCGGCCGTGGCGGCCTATATGGAGCGGCTGTCGCAGGTCACGGGGTATGCCGACTACTGCGGTAACGAGACGCCGTAATAAGTGAGACAAGAAGCGCCATAAGCAGCGCCATGGCGCCATGGCCGGCCTGTACCTACGGCCGGCATGCAAGCGCCGCTGCGCCGCCGCAGGCCTGGCCTCATGCCTCGCTTCAGCCCTCGCCCTTCAGCGCCAGCGCCCGGTCGTACAGCGCATTCTTCTTCATGCCCGTGATCTGCGCGGCCAGGCTGGCGGCCTGCTTGACCGAGCACTCGGCCAGCAGGATCTTCAGGATCCGCTCGGCATCCGCTTCCTGCGCATCGGACTGCGCCGCGGCGCCTTCCAGCAGCACCACGAACTCGCCCTTCTCGCGGTGCGCGTCGGCGGCCAGCCAGGCCAGCGCTTCGGACAGCGGGCAGCGATGGATCTCCTCGAACAGCTTGGTCAATTCGCGCGCGAACACCACCTGCCGCGTGGGCTCGAACGCCGCCACGAGCGCGCCGGTGAATTCGGTGATGCGGTGCGGCGCCTCGTAGAACACCATCGTGGCGGTAACGGTGCGCAGGCCGGCCAATGCCGTTTCGCGCTGTTTCGCCTTGGACGGCAGGAAGCCGACGAAATGGAACTGGTCGTTGACCAGCCCGCTGGCCGACAAGGCCGTCACAGCGGCCGAGGCACCGGGCAGCGGCACCACGCGCAAGCCCGCCGCGCGCACCGCGTCGACGATCTTCGCGCCCGGATCGGAGACGGCCGGCGTGCCGGCATCCGATACCAGCGCGATGCGCTCGCCGGCCTGCAGGCGCCGCACGATCGTCTCGGCCGCCTCCCTTTCGTTGTGCATGTGCGCCGCCAGCAACGGCTTGGAGATGCCGAAGCGCTGCATCAGGTGCGACGTGTTGCGGGTATCCTCGCAGGCCACCGCGTCGACCAGCCAGAGAACGTGCAACGCGCGCAGGCCAATGTCGGTAACATTGCCGATTGGGGTGGCCACTACATACAATGTTGCCGTAGGATAGGTCTGGAGTGCGGTCTCGCCGAGCACCGGCAAGGCGGCGATCGGGCTGGATTCGTGAACTGTCATTGGGGGTAGGATGCTGGCTGATAAGATCAAAACACTGCTGTTGTGCGTGGTAGCCGCGCTTTCGGTTTCCGCGTGCAGCACGCCTTGCGGCAGCCCGGGGGCATTGTGCGCGCCAATCGAGAACGTGACAAGCCCGCCCGATCGCGTTACCGCCCCACCGGAACGCCGGCCCGCGCCGCCGCCCGAGGCAGATGCGCAAGTCGAAACGTTCGCGGTGGCGATGCCCGGCACCGCTGCGCCGGACCAGGCGGGCGCCGCCACCCCGGGAACACCGGTGCGCATCGGCCTGCTGCTGCCACTGCGCTCCGAAACGCTGGGCCGCGCCGCCGATGCCGTGCGCGCCGGCTTCATGGCGGCGTGGGAACGCGACCGCGCCGGCTTCGAAGTCACGGTCGTCGAAACCGGCGATGCGGCGTCCGACATCCTGCCCACCTACGAAGCCACGCTGGCGCAGCAGGACATGATCGTGGGCCCGCTGGCCCGCTCCGCCGTCACCGCGCTGGCCGGCAGCCCGCTGGTGACGAAGCCCACCATCGCCCTGAACCACCCTGAAGGCCGCGAAGGCACCGAGCTGCCCGCGAAGATGCTGTCGATCGGCCTGTCGATCGAGGACGAGGCGCGCCAGGTGGCCGAGTGGGCCGCGCGCGAGCACCCCGGCGCCAACGTGATGATCCTGTCCGGCAGCACCGCGTGGCAGCGCCGCATTGCCAATGCCTTCGCCAGCCATGCGCCACAAGTGGGCCTGGCCACCAAGACGCTGGAACTGGCCGCGCTGAACGGCTACCTGAGCGATCCTGAACTGGTGGCGCTGCGCGCCCGCCTGGCCGAGCAGCCGGTGGACCTGCTGTTCGCCGCGCTCGATGCCGGCCAGGCCCGCCAGCTGCGGGTGGCGCTCGCCGCACCGCCGCTGGGCGAGATTCCGCTGTACGGCACGTCGTCGCTGAACCCCGGCCGCATCTCGCTGTACCAGGGCACGGAACTTGATGGCGTCAAGCTGCTCGACCTGCCATGGCAGGTCGAACGCGACAGCCCTGTCGTGACGGGCTATCCGCAGCCGGTGCCACGCGACGACGAACGCCTCAGCGCGGACATGGAGCGCCTGTACGCGCTCGGCATCGATGCCTTCCGCGTGGCGCGCGAGATCGCGCTGCATCCGGGCCAGCCGATCGCGCTCGATGGCGTTACCGGCAAGCTGTCGATCGAGTTCGGCGACGGCCCGGCGCGCATGAAGCGCGTGGAACCCGCGGCGGTCTACCGCAACGGCGTGCCAGTGCCGGTATCAGCCGCCACCACGCCATAACGCCATAACGCTCCCGAGGAGTCATGGGCCGCACCGACCAGCAACGCAAGGGCCAGCTGGGCGAGGATGCCGCGCTGGAGCATCTGTTGTCGCACGG
>DASVVD010000002.1:0-4134 GCA_036386715.1 Pseudoduganella sp. | reverse complement strand
TGAGATTTGGGGCAATCCATGATTATCGCTTACTTAACGGCGATCGGCAATCGCAAATTGGCGTCGACAGGGTATCGACAGCCATACTGGTGCACACAGCCAGCAAATTTTGCCCGATACTGCGGAGTTCCGGGAAACTTTGCCAATCAAGCATGTCGCACAAAAACAAAACGCTGGCCACGCTGCTCGCTTTCCTCCTCGGCGGGCTCGGCCTGCACCGCTTCTACCTGAACGGCATCCAGGATCGCTGGGGCTGGCTCCATGCCGCCGCCCTGCCCGCCTGCGGCATCGTCATGGGCGCCGCCCCGCAGGCCGACTGGTTCTTCTGGTACCTGCCTTTGATACTGTCGATGCTGGCCGGCGCCATCGAGGCCCTGGTGCTGGGCCTGATGCCCGACGAAAAATGGGATCGCCGGTATAACGCCGGCTCCGGGCGCCACAGCGATTCGCGCTGGCCGCTGGCGGTGATCATCGTCGCGACGATGATGACCGGCGCCTGCCTGCTGATCGCCACGCTCGCCCGCTTCTTCGACCTGCTGTACACGGGCGGCGCCTACGGCTAGCGATTGTGGCTGGTAATACAGCCATTACTTATTTACAAGCGATTACAAATTGCCGGCCGTGCCAGGCCTGGGGCCGCCTATACTGCGGGCATCAGACATTACCTGGAGCAATCATGAAATTCCGCGCCGCATTCAGCACCGCCATCACCGCCCTCGCCCTGTCCGCTACGATGGCAGGCGCCCACGCCGATCCCCACCACAAGCGCAACGTCTGCAATGACTGCGGCAAGGTGACCGGCGTGCGCGTCATCGAGCGCAATGGCGAAGGCGGCGCCACCGGCGTGATCGTCGGCGGCCTGGCCGGCGGCCTGCTGGGCAACCAGGTCGGCAGCGGCACCGGCCGCAGCCTGGCCACCGTGGCCGGCGCCGTCGGCGGCGCCTATGCCGGCAAGCATGTCGAAGGCAGGATGAAGAAAGTGAAGTCGTGGAGCGTCAACGTGCGCTACGAAAACGGCCGCACCGCCTCGTACAGCTTCGCCAACGACCCGCACATGCGCAAGGGCGACCGCGTGCGCAAGAACGGCGGCTCGATCGTGCGCAGCTAAAAAGCAATCAGCAAAATCAGGGCGGTACGGCGACCCGGCAGCCCCTGGTTTTTACGGCGCAAAAAAACCAGGGTCTGTCCCTGGTTTTTTGTTCCTGTGCTTTTAGCACTCAGAACATCTCTTCCGGCAGCGCCAGCACGCCGGCATGGCCGTCGACGATGGCGGCGCGCATGGCGCCCGATTGCGCCACGAAGTGGTCGGCGAAGAAGCGCGCGGTGGCGATCTTGGCCTGGTAGAAGGCCGCATCGCCATCGCCGGCCGCCAGCTTCTGCTGTGCAATCAGCGCGGCGCGGGCCATCTGCCAGCCGCCCAGCACGATGCCGGCCAGTTTCAGGTACGGCACGCTACCGGCAAACACCGCCTTGACGTCGCTCTTCGCATTGGCCAGCACGAAGTCCACCACCGCTTCCAGGTCGGCGGCGCCCTGCTCGACCCGCATGCGGATGGCGGCAAGATCGGCCGCAAGATCGGACGCAACATCGGCGCCTGCCACTTCGCCGAGTTGCGTGCAGGTGGCGCGGGCCTGCGCCAGCAGGTGCCTGGCGACCTTGCCGCCGTCGCGCAGCGTCTTGCGGCCGACCAGGTCGTTGGCCTGGATCGCCGTGGTGCCTTCGTAGATGGTGAGGATCTTGGCGTCGCGGTAGTGCTGCGCGGCGCCCGTCTCTTCGATGAAGCCCATGCCGCCGTGCACCTGCACGCCGTCGCGCGCCACGTTCTCGCTCATCTCCGTCGACCAGCCCTTGACGACCGGCACCAGGAATTCATACACCGCCTGGTGCGCGGCGCGCGTTTCCTCGTCTTCGTGGTGATGGGCGATATCGTGGAAGCCCGCGCCCACATAGGCCAGCGCACGTGCCGCCTCGGTCTGCGCGCGCATCGACATCAGCATGCGCCGCACGTCGGGGTGGTGGATGATCGATACCGGGCCGCTGGAACCGGCCAGGTCGCGCGACTGCACGCGTTCGCGGGCAAACGCCACCGCCTTCTGGTAGGCGTTTTCAGCCAGGCCGATGCCCTGCATGCCCACGCCGAAACGGGCCGCGTTCATCATGATGAACATGTATTCGAGGCCGCGGTTTTCCTCGCCCACCAGCGTGCCGATGGCGCCGCCATGGTCGCCGAACTGCAGCACCGCCGTGGGACTGGCCTTGATGCCCAGCTTGTGCTCGATGGAGACGCAGTGCACGTCATTGCGCGCGCCCAATGAACCATCGGCGTTGACCATGAACTTCGGCACGATGAACAGCGAGATGCCTTTCACCCCCGGCGGCGCATCCGGCGTGCGGGCCAGCACCAGGTGGGCGATGTTCTCCGTCATGTCGTGCTCGCCGTACGTGATGTAGATCTTGGTGCCGAACACCTTGTACGTGCCGTCGCCCTGCGGCTCGGCGCGGGTGCGCACGGCGGCCAGGTCGGAGCCGGCCTGCGGTTCCGTCAGGTTCATCGTGCCGGTCCATTTGCCGGTGACGAGCGGCTCCAGGTAGGTGGCCTTCTGTTCGTCGCTGCCGGCCGTCAGCAGCGCCTCGATGGCGCCATCGGACAGCAGCGCCACCAGCGCGAACGACAGGTTCGCCCCGTGCAGCATCTCCACGCACGGCGTGCCGATCAATTTCGGCAGGCCCTGGCCACCGAAATCCTGCGGGTGCTGCAGGCCTTGCCAGCCGGCGTCGGCGAACTGGCGGAAGGCTTCCTTGAAACCTTTGGTCGTGGTGACCTGGCCGTCGTGCCAATAGCTCGGCTCCTTGTCGCCGGCGTGGTTCAGCGGCTCGATCACGCCGCTGACGAACTTGGCGTTTTCTTCCAGCACCGCTTCGGCGGTTTCACGCGTGGCGTCTTCGCAGCCGGGCAGCGCGCTCACGGCATCCAGGTTGGCCAGCTCGTTCATCACGAACAGCATTTCTTTGATCGGGGCGGTATAGCTCATTGTCGTCTCCATGAAAAAAGCCACGGTGACCGGGCGGTGGTGCCTGGCCAGCGTGGCTCGTAGTGCGTCGGGCTCCCGGTGGGATCAGCCCAGTTCTTTGACCAGTGCCGGAACGATGTCGAACAGGTCGCCAACGATGCCGTAATCGGCCACCGAGAAGATCGGTGCTTCGGGATCCTTGTTGATCGCCACGATCGTCTTCGAATCCTTCATGCCGGCCAGGTGCTGGATCGCGCCCGAGATACCCACGGCGATGTACAGCGTCGGCGCGACGATCTTGCCGGTCTGGCCGACCTGCCAGTCGTTCGGCACGTAGCCGGCATCGACGGCGGCGCGCGAGGCGCCCATGGCGGCGTTCAGCTTGTCGGCCAGCGGCTCGAGCACCTTGAAGTTGTCGGCCGAGCCGATGCCGCGCCCGCCGGACACGATGATCTTCGCGGCGGTCAGTTCAGGGCGGTCCGACTTGGCCACTTCGCGGCCCACGAAACTGGACTTGCCGGAATCGGCAACGGCCGTCACGTTTTCCACGGCGGCCGAACCGCCGGTCGAGGCGGCCGAATCGAAGCCGGTGGTGCGCACGGTGATGACCTTGACCTTGTCCGACGATTGCACGGTGGCGATCGCGTTGCCGGCGTAGATCGGGCGCTCGAACGTGTCCGACGAGTCGACCTTGGTGATCTCGGAGATCTGCGCCACGTCGAGCTTGGCGGCCACGCGCGGCAGGATGTTCTTGCCGTAGGCGGTGGCCGGGGCCAGGATGTGCGAATAGCTGCCAGCGACGGCCAGGATCTGCTCGGCCACGTTCTCGGCCAGGCCATCGGCGAAATGCGGCGCGTCGGCCAGCAGCACTTTCGTGACGCCGGCGATCTGCGCGGCCTGCTGCGCGGCGGCCGCGGCATTCGAGCCGGCGACCAGGACATGGACCTCACCGCCGGCCTGCGCGGCCGCGGTGATGGTGTGGTGGGTGCTGCCTTTCAGGCTGGCGTTGTCGTGTTCTGCAATGACGAGTGCGACCATGATGTGTGTTCCTGTATTTTTAGATGACTTTGGCTTCGGTGCGCAGCTTCGACACCAGTGTGGCAACGTCGGGCACCATCACGCC
>DASVVD010000001.1:0-2519 GCA_036386715.1 Pseudoduganella sp. | reverse complement strand
GGATCGGCCCGTCGATCTCGGTCATGCCGGGCTTGAGTTTCGCGATATAGCACTGGCGATTGCCCCACGCGATCCAGCTCGTGCCATCGTCATCGGTGAACACGGTGGGATCGATGTCTTCCCAGCTGTGCGTGCCTTTCGGCGTCATGTCGTTGGTGACCAGGGCGGAACCGCGGGCGTCCACGAACGGGCCGGTCGGGCTGTCGGAAACCGCGACGGCGATGGCCTTCCCGGGGTGCGTGGCATCGTGCTCCACCGCGGCGTAGAAATAGAACTTGCCGTTCTTGCGGATGGTTTGCGAGGCCCAGGCATCGGCCTTGGCCCATTTGAAATCCTTCACGTTCATGATCGGGCCGTGGTCCGTCCAGGTCTTCATGTCCTTCGTCGAGTACACCAGCCATTCGCGCATGTTGAACATCTCGTCGCGCTGGGCTTCATCGTGCCCGACATACAGGTACAGCGTATCGCCGACCACCAGCGGCGCCGGGTCGGCGGTGAACTTGTCGCGCACGATCGGGTTGGTGCCCGGCACCGCAGCGGGTTTTATCTGCGCCGTGGCAGGCATGACAAACGCTGCCGTGCACAGTGCCATCGCCATCGCCATCGCCATCGCCATCGCTATCAGGCATGGTGTGCTGACGGTCATTGAGAATTCTTTCATGGTTTACTCCGGATTTGTCGAGGGGATTGCTGCTGCACCGAGTTCGCCGCCTGCACGTAAGGACCGATCACCACGCCCGTGAAACCCTTGGCCTTCTGGGTCGAAAGGAACGTCACGTCCACGTCCGCCTTCAGCGTCCTGGTCTCGCCACCGCTGCGGTAGCGGTAGGCGGAGCGCCCGCCGCGCATCTCGACGGTCAGCTCCACGGGCGTGCCGGCCACCGGTGCCGTCGCCAGCAGCGTTTCCTTGCCGCCTTCAGATTTGTAGAGCGCCACGATACGCTGTCCATCCTGGCGTGCCACGCCGAGAAATACCCAGGCCGCATCGTTCTGCAGTGCCAGCAGGCCGGCACGGTCGCCGGCGCGCCGGGGCGCGTAATCGACGACCGTCGTCACGGTCGCATCGTGATGCTGTTGCCGCCGGCCGATAAATCCCGGCGTTCCCGCCAGGTCGCCCAGCGGCTGGCCGGCGTGGAGCACCAGTTGGCCCTGCCGGATGTCGTACAGGGCGCCACGTGGCGTGCGCAGGCCGATCCAGCCTGGTGATAGCGGCCCGTCGAATTCGTCCACATAGGCGAAGTCGCCGTTCATCGGCACGGCCGGGGCATCCTGGGGCGGCAGCGCGGGCCGGGCCAGTGTGTAGGGAACCGGTTTGCCTTGTTCGAGGATCATCGGCCAGCCATCCTTCCAGCTGACCGGCAGCAGGAAAGTTTCGCGGCCGATATTGTAGAAATTGCCCGGATAGGGCCGGGTGGCCAGGAACACGGCCCACCAGTCGCCCTGCTGCGTCTGCACGAACTTGGCGTGGCCCGCGGTGGTCACGGGATTGGCGCGCCGCGGATCAAGATCGCGCTGTGTCAGGATCGGGTTGACCGGCCCCGGCAGATAGGGGCCCATCACATCCTTGGAACGGAACACCACCTCCGAGTGGTTGTCCGCGGTACCGCCTTCCGCGCAGATCAGGTAGTAGTAGCCATCCTTCTTGAGGAGATGCGGCGCTTCGATCCAGATGGGTTTCCTGGCCGGATCGACGCCGCCATCGACCAGCATTTGCGGCGCGCCGGTCAGTTGCAATGTCGCCGGGTCGAGTTCCGATATCCAGATGGCGCGGTGGCCATCGTAGCGTGGCGTGCCTTGCGGCGCGTTGTTGTTGACGACATAGGCCCTGTCGCCATCCCAGAAAATCGACGGATCGATGCCTTGCAGGCCCTTGACGGTGGCCGGCTGCGACCAGGGGCCGGCGGGGTTGGTGGCGGTGACGATGAAATTGCCGATTCCGCCGGGGCAGCTGGCGCACGTGGTGATGATGTAGTAGCGGCCGTCGTGGAACGAAATGTCCGGCGCGAAGATGCCCTGCGAGCCTCGCACGCCCGCGAAGCTTACCTGTTCCGGGCGGTCGAGCGCATTGCCGACCTGCGTCCACGTGACGAGATCCCTGGAATGCATGACGGGCAGCCCGGGAAAGTTGGTGAACGACGAAGCGACCACGAAGTAATCGTCGCCGGCGCGGACGATCGACGGATCGGGATAGTACCCGGACAGGATGGGATTGACGAATTCGCCGGGGCCCGGCGCCGTCCGCTCCTGTGCCTGGCCGGCATAGCTGAAGCGTTCGAAGTGGGCGTTGTCGGCCTGCTGGTCGGCCCGGTCATTGGCCGACGCTTGCTGCGCCGCCGTGAGAGAGAAGGATGCCGCGAGAAGAACCAAGTGATATCGCATGTACAGACCTGAAAAATGCGGCCCCCGGGGAGGGGCCGCCAACTCGCCGGAGCGAGACCATGAAAAAAAGCGCCAATGATCAGAACGCGGTGCGCAGCGACATCGTGTAGCTGCGGCCCGGCTTGTACTCGTCGTAGATG